>JAAYYJ010000286.1 GCA_012515455.1 Oligosphaeraceae bacterium | reverse complement strand
CGGCGGCCTCGGCTGGTCAGAACAACGCCGTGCTGTCCTGTCTCAAACGCGGCAGCAAGGTCGGGCTGTTCTATGCCCACTCCCCGATGCTCACGGCTGCCATGGAACTGCCGGCCGGAAAATTTCTCAAGAGCACCGCACTGCCACAGCCGCTGGCGGCGATTCAGCCTGAGGCCGGACTCTTGCCCGGCAGCCGGGCCTTCCGGCAGCAGTCCGGGGCCTTCCTGGCGGTCCAGAACCGCGGCCGGCTCAAAACCACTGCCTGGTGGATGGATAGCGCGGGCCGGAATACCCGCTGGCCGGCGATCCTGGAGGCGGACAACGGATTCTGGTTCACCCATGTTTTCCTGAATCAGGACCGTGAAAACGCTTTCTGCACCTTGCTCGCCCAGATGGAACGCTTCCTGCCCGGACTCTCCCGGGCCGCCGCGGCAACGGCCCTGAACCGGGCCAGATTCGCATACCATAACCACGGCCGCACTGCCGGACCCGCCGCCGCCGCCCTGGAGCAGGCCGAGAAGGCCTACCGCCAGCAGCTCTTCGGCCCCAGCCGCGAGGCCGCGGAGAGCTGCCTGAGTCTGCTTCGGGACGCGGATATCCCCAGAACTCCCCCCCGCCAGAACGAAGTCCGGGCGGTGTGGTCGCGCAGCACCAGCGGTCTGCCCGGGCAGGACTGGTTCCAGACGGCCCGGACCTTGGCTGCCAATGGCGGCAATGCGCTGTTTCCCAACATGATCAATGCCTGGCCCGAGGAGCAGGTGCTGCAGAAGCAGCTGCCCGCGTGCCTGGCCGCGGCCCGGGATAACGGCCTGGCGCTGCATCTCTGGTTCAGCTGCCTGGGGGTGGCCGATTTGCCGCCCGCCAAACGGAAATGGTTCGCGGAGAACAATCTGTTGCAAATCAATGACAGCGGCGTGGCGATCCCCTGGCTCTGCCCGACCCGCCCCTACAACCGCCAGCTGCTCGCCTCCATTGCCGCCAAGGTCGCAAAAGCATACCCCATCGCCGGTCTGCACCTGGACCTGATCCGATACCCGGGCAGCCAGAGCTGCTTCTGCCCCGAATGCCGCAAGGCCTTCGAGAAATACCTCGGCCGGAGCGTACACGGTTTCCCGGGCATGGTCCTGCCGGGCAATCCCTACAGCAGCCCATGGCAGGAATTCCGGTGCCGGCAAATCACCAGCCTGGTGCAGGAAATCGCCCGGGCGGCCCGCACCGCCCGCCCCGGCATCCTACTCTCCGCCGCAGTGTATCCGGACTGGCAGAGTGCGCGCAGCAGCGTCGGGCAGGACTGGGTGAACTGGCAGAAACAGCTCCTGCTCGACTTCGTCTGCCCGATGAATTACCGCGCTACCGCCAGCCTGTTCGCCGGTGATCTGGCCCGCCAGAAACAGCAGCTCGGGCACCTGAATGCGTTGCTGCCCGGCATCGGCGTCAGCAGCGAACGACTGAGCAAGGACGAGCTGGCCCGGCAAATCCAATGCTGCCGCAATGCCGGAGCCATGGGCTTTATCCTCTTCGAGTATACCCCCCGGGAAGCCTGCGACCTCCTGCCCGGACTGCTGCAGAAGTGACCCGCAGAGACTCGCCCGGGCTGCAGTATGATAGATTTATGACTCTCGCCCAGACGATTCATGCGTTTTTTGCACTGGTTTATTTTTATTCCCGCAGTATGTTATATTATTTACCGTTTTGGTAAAACATGCCCTTCAGAGAATAGACAAGGATATGCTGATGCAAGAACTCTCAACTGCGGATTTCATGGCCAAGCTGGTGGCGTTGTGCAAGCGCCGGGGGATTATTTTTCAGAGCTCGGACATCTACGGGGGCATCAACGGTTTCTGGGATTACGGCCCCAATGGCGTGCCTTTGCGGCGGGCGGTGGAGCAGGCCTGGTGGAAATACATGGTCGAGGACCGCGATAACGTCGAGGGCCTGGACTCGACCATCATCTGCCACCCGGAAGTCTGGCGGGCCTCCG
>JAAYYJ010000285.1 GCA_012515455.1 Oligosphaeraceae bacterium | reverse complement strand
CTCAAGGGGATGGCCATCTCGACACTCCAGCTCTGCTCACTGCGGGCAACCTGAACTTTGGCCCCGGAATTCCAGCCGGGGTCATACTGGCTGCGGGTGTCCTGCCGCGTCCCCTTGGCATCATAGACGAAGCCCAGTGAATTAATCATCCAATGAAAGTAGTTGCTGCGATCGGCGCTGGGATTGAGGAACACCTCCAGCACCGAGTCGGTCCAGATATTGCCGTTGTCATGTTCCCGCATATTGGCCACCACCTGGTCCATCTTCGGCTCGACACAGACTGCCCCCAGGTACAGATACTGCTGGTCATAGCGGAACATCAGAGTGGCCGCGACCTCGCCTTTTTCACTCTCCAGGGGCAGCAGATAATGGGCCCGCGCCGGCTGCCAGGCCGCCTCATCAGGCTTCCCGTCCAGCACGAATGCCTCGCCATCGGAGAGAGCCTGGACCTGGAATTGCAGGTCCTGCAGGGATGAACAAAGGCGCTGATAGCGTTCCGCCCCGCGCTTGATCTGACCCAGGAAATGGCGCCGGAAATAATCCACCCGCATGGTCTCCTCCGGATGCCCGGCGCACAGTTTTGCGGCCGCGTCGAACCATTGCTCGAACTGATCGAATTCGGCCGGGGAGTAAATCTGCTCCCAGAGTTCATTATCGGAGGGCGGGACCGCCTCGGAGCCCAGGCGGGTCTCCACAATGCGCCCGGAAATTCGGGTCAGCCAGAGTTCTTCGATGCGGTCGAAGAATTTACCCATCGGCACCGCGGCCGGTCCGAACATCTTGCGGTGATGCTCATCGACCAGAGCATCGGGGTCCTGAGTATTGTCCCAGGTGCATTTGGCCATGCTGTAATAATTGAGGTAGCTGAATATCCAGTGATCACTCTCGGATTCCATAAAGGCCCCGGAGATGCTGCCAGCCTGGCGCACATAATATTTGCCGATGATCCGGGGTGTGGTCGGCGGGATGTCGGGGAGCTCGAGTCCGCCGTACTTGTAGGTGGCATTCCAGAGCCAGGGCTTGCGGCCGGTAAAATCCGTCCAGGCCTGGATGCGCTGGTCCCCCTCCGCCCGAGCCGCCGGGATATTCTCGGCCCAGGGGCCGCGCACTGAGATCATAATCAGGACATTTTCCGGCAGGGAGACGGTCTGGGGCGGATTGGGGTAATGGCCGTAACCCATGGCAGTGACGTAGCCGGGCACCCCGGCTTTATGCAGACGCCCGGAGATATCTGCGACCAGGTCCCAGACCAGCTCCGATTCAGGATGCTTCTGGTAGAAATCCTGGCAGCGCGGGCAATGGCAGGTCCGGAAATGATCCATGGGCATGATATTGAAAAAGCCCGGCTGGATGGCGCTGGGGTCCCAGCCGCGCAGGCCGCGGTTCTGGGCCGGTTCCCCGGACAGATGCGAGACTGCATCCCGGAACAGCTCCTCTCGCAAGGATGGAGAAGTATAGCACAAGTTGCCGTAATAAACCGACCCGGGCTGGGTATGGCGCTTGCCCTGTTCATCCATAGCCAGGAGGTCCGGATGCTGATCTGCGAAACGCTCCACTATCTTGAGTCGCTCCATGCTGTGGCAACAGGGCACATAGAACGACTCGGTGCGCAGCTTCAGGATCATGTTCCCCTGCAGGCGATGGTGATATTCCTGTTCCGGGAACCAGGCCTGGTGGTCGATAGGAGAGACGCCATATCTGCGTCTGGGGAAATCCGGCCGGTCGTAGATATCCATCTGGGGCAAGCTCAGCTGCTGGTGCTTGGGCACCACGGTGCCGATCTCGCCGGGGAAGTAGAAGCGAATGCCCAGGAATCGTTCCAGGAACTCATAGACTCCGTTCAGAGTCCCGCGCTCGAAGAACACCGACCAGCTGAAGGCTTCGGCGGGATTGCCCTTGGGGTCATCCACACCCGCGATGTAAATTCGCCGGCCGACGCTTTTCAGGTAATAGCCGTCACGCGGCAAGGTCGTGCAATCGAGGCCGGCCTGGCGACTCCACTGGTTGTCACCTAAAATGATGCTGACCTTGCTATCGTCCGGGGCATTAACGACGGGAACCTCCACCTGGCAGGAACGCCGGAAATACTCCTGCAGCTCGGCAGCGGCGAATTGCAGAATCCGGTTCGCGCCCTCAGGCAGGACAATCTCCAGCTGAGATTGCCCGTCCTGGAACGCAAGGATGGATTTTTCCGCCCCAATTTGTATTCTGCGCGGACTGTCCGGCAGGGCGATGATGCGGTCCTGCGGCAGAGCAAACACACAGAGGGAAAGGAGAAGAACCGCCGAAAGCACAATTTTACGCATAATGTCGACCTGATGTTGGGAGGTTAAGAAGCACCATAGATCGTAACCGGGCGACAGCACTGCAGAATGCTCAGGTGGCTACGCCGGAGGAAAAGGAAAAACCCCGCTGTTCGCCGCAGCTCAGGCGGTAAGCTCTGGAGCAAACAATACCCCCCCGGCCCGTTTTTGTCAAATGCAGAAAGTGAATTTCCGCTGCGGCGGGGCGTTTTGGCTTGCGGCAGGGCCAGTATTGAATATATTATTGTTTGCTTGTCCAGCAGCTGTATGGGCAAATGGCTGCTGACTGGTTTTCTCAACCCCAAATGCAAACAGGAGTATTCACCATGCCAGAATTCGGAGCACCATTTTCAGGCCTGGCCGAGGGCCGCAAGCTGACCCCGGCCGAGCTGGTCCGCGCCATCCGCTTCATGATCGCCGCCGAGTACGAGGCCATACAGCTTTATATGCAGCTGGCGGAGTCGACCGACAACGCCCTGGCGATCGATGTGCTGACCGACATCGCCGATGAAGAACGCGTCCACGCCGGTG
>JAAYYJ010000284.1 GCA_012515455.1 Oligosphaeraceae bacterium | reverse complement strand
GATCACTGCGACGGCTTTACCGCGATAAAACGGTCCGTCGCAGGTAGCGCAGTAGGAGACGCCATGGGCCTGCAGTTCATCTTCACCGGGAAGCCCCAGGTTGCGGGGCTTGGCACCGACCGCGATCACCACTGCCTTGGCAGTAAGGGTTTCGCCATTGTCCAAGGTCAGTCGGTGTGCACCGGGGCGGGAAAAATCTACCGCCTCGACCAGATTGAAAAGGAATCGGGTGGAGAATTTCTCGGCCTGAAGGCGCATCTTTTCCATCAGGTCGTAGCCCTGGATTCCATCTGGAAAAGCGGGAAAATTTCCCACCTCGGTGGTCTGAGTCAGCAGCCCGCCCGGCAATGCTCCCATGACCAGCACTGGATTCAAGTTGGCCCGGCTGAGGTAGATCGCAGCCGTATAGCCGGCTGGACCGGAGCCGATGATGACGACATTTTCCATAGGTGATTTTTTTTGCTTTGGCCGTGGGTTGAATCGTTTGCTCCTTAATATATACTCTGCATTCGAAAAATAAATACCGGAACCTTTTTTTCCGGATAATCTTACACCGGTTGCCGTCACGGCACCAGGATGGGAGGGGCGGTACCGTCTGGACGGACGGATGATTTTTTGGCCTTTTGCGGGAAAGAGCAGTAATGGGCAGGAAAGTTTAGGAAAAGGCAATTTTGGGGTTGCCGGAAACACAAAATCGAGCTACATTTCCCGCTGTTCATTTTGGTGGGCCTCAGCCCACCCAACCATAGGGGGACCACCTCCCTAATTGGACGTGCGCGCGCGAGGTGCAGCAAAGGGGTGTAGAGCTGCTGCAGGAGCGGGCTTTCCCCCCAACCTTGGCCGTGGGAGCGCAGGTGATAAGCAGCGGCCAGGTCGTACCGGTCGCCGAGGACCGCGCTTGACCACGGGCGCGTGGAGAATCAGCTGCTCCACGTCGGCAAACTCCCCCAGTAGCCGCCCTTGGCCATGCGCGCACGTGGAATCGTAGCCCTGCTCCCAGCCCGGCCCCCGGTAGCCGCTCTTGGCCATACGCGCACGTGGGATCGCAGGTGACCTGCCAACGTTGGCTTCGCATGCAGAAAGGACAGCTCCAGGCTGTTGCCCGGCAGGTGGAGGTTTTCCGGGCTGAAGCGGTGTTGGGGCAATTATGCAGTGCTGGTCTTGAAAAAAGTCCGGCACGGGCTAGATTTTCTGATATCCTGTTTGCCGTTCCGTCCGGGGCAGAAGTTTTGTTTTCGGCTGTACCGGCAATTGGCGGACAATGTGATCTGAATAGCATTTTCTCGAGCCAAGCACCACGCAAGTTTATTTACAGGAAGCAGCATTTATGGATATGCAGAAGGTCGTGCAACTGGCGCAGATTCCCCAGCCGTTTACGGACACCCCGTCTTTCGTCGAAGATTTGCGTGCCCCCCTGAGCTGTCATTTTGCCGCCGGGCAGGGTTGTCCTGCTGGAGAATGTACTGACTGCCTGGGCCAGGGTGTGGAACTGCATTATGCCGGCCAGGCGCTGCCCAATCTCGAGACCGCGATAAAATCCCTGCGCCGGGTTCTGGCAGCCAAAGACGTATCGGAGCAGGCATCAGCCTGGCCGATAACCTGGCAGCGCGAGGAGAGTTTCCAGCCGGAGGAATTCGAGCTCAGGACCACGCCTGGTGGGGCAGTGATCAAGGCTGCGGATGAGGATGGATTCCGGCGGGGGACATATTTTTTAGAGGGCCGTCTGGCGGAAGCTGAAGGCCGGTCGGTGACTGCCGGCAACTGGCGGCGGAAGTCCTTTGTCAAACACCGCATCTCGCGCTGTTTTTTCGGTCCCACCTACCGGGCACCTTTTTTTATCGATGAATTGAGCAACGACATCGACTATTATCCCGAGGAGTACCTGGACAAACTGGCGCATGAGGGGATCAACGGCCTGTGGCTGACTATGTATTTCCGGGACCTGCCTTCCTCGGTTTTCCCCGGACGGGGGGCGAAGGCCGAGCAGCGTTTGGCCAAATTGCGTCTGACCGTGCAACGCTGCGCACGATACGGCATCCGCATTTATGTGTTTTTCTGTGAGCCCAAGCTGTTCGGCGATGCGAGTTACGCCGTCCCCGCGGCGGAGGCCGCGAATCATCCCGAGCTGATCAGCTGCCACCATGGTGACTGGGGCTTCTTCTGCACTTCCACGGATGCCGGAACGCAGTACCTGCACGAATCCGTAGCACAGCTGTTCAGCGCCGTTCCCGGCCTGGGCGGGATGATCAACATTATGTTCGGTGAAGACAACGGCAGTTGCGTGGCCCATGCGCTGGGCCGGAACCCGATCTGTAAATGTCCGCGCTGCTCGCAGCAAGAACCCGGCCAGCTTTTCCGGCAGCAGGCCGAGGTGCTGCGTGACGCCATGCGCGCGGCCAGCCCCGGGGCTGAATTCCTGGGCTGGTTTTACGCACCCGGGCAGCGGGATGGCAGCCTGCTCAGCCAGCAGCTCGCCGCGGTATCCCGGCAGTGGCCGGATGATGTCGGCATGATGCTGAATTTCGAGTCCGGCGGGCGCCTGCAGCAGCTGGGCAAGGAGCGGGTGGTATTTGATTATTCGCTGGCCTACCTGGGGCCCTCAGAGTTGTTCCGGGAGGTCGCGCGCACGGTCAGGAAGCCGGCCGCCAAACTGCAGGTCGGCTGTTCGCACGAGAATGCCTCGGTGCCCTTTATGCCGGTCCCCGGAAATCTTTATGAAAAATACCAGGTCATGCACGAATTGGGTGTATATGCGGTCATGCAGTGCTGGTTTTTCGGCAATTACCCCGGACTGATGAATCAGGCCGCCGGGCGTTTGTCCTTCGAGCCCTTCCCGGCCTCGGAGGAGGAATTCCTGCTCGAACTGGCGCGACCGGACTGGCGGCGTTTCGCACCCCAGGTCGTCCGGGCCTGGCAGCATTTTGCCGCCGGGTACCGGAATTTCCCCGCCAATCTGTCCTTCGAGTGGTACGGGCCCTTGCATCACTGCATCGCCTGGCCATTGCATCTGTTCCCGGTGGACCAGCCTCTCTCCCCGAGCTGGATTATGCGGCATTTCCCCGAGGTCAGCGGCGACCGCATCGGCGAGTGTCTGACTTATCACCATACCTTGTCGGAGGGACTGGAATTATGCCGGATGATGGCTGCATCCTGGGAAGAGGGCTTCCGCTTGCTGGAGCCCCTGCGGGCAGAATTTCAGCATAGCCCGCAGCGGCTGGCGGACATCGATTTAGCGGAGGCCATCCTGCTGCAGATGCAAAGTGCCCGCAACGTGCTGGAATTCTATCATCTGCGTGAGGATATGCTCTATGCCGGCAGCGACAACCTCGAGTCGCTGCGTGAGATCGTGAAACAGGAATGCCGGAACACCGAACGCATGGCTGTTCTGTGCCGCCGGGACTGCCGCCTGGGATATCACTCGGAGGCGGAAGGATACCTGTTCTTCCCGGCCAAGCTGAAAGCCCGCCTGGAACTGCTGCACGAACTCCTGGAGGAGGATTTTCCCCGTTTTCGGCCGGATGCCGCCTGGATTGGAGCCTACACCGGCGCCCGTCCCGAGGGCAAGGTAGCCTGCTGCGGATCAACCCGGGACAGCGCACCGCGTTACCCACTGTCCGGGCGGGAGTTGGCCAGCTGGGCCGTCTGGTGCCAGGATGACACCCTGGTCTTCTCTTGCACCGGCCTGACCGGCACAGCTTTCTGTCTGGAAATCGAGCCCTGCCGACTCTGGCCGCCGTTGCGCTTTGATATCACAGCCGAGGGCAAACTGGTGGTCTATGACGGCATTTTCCGGCAAGTCCCGGTGCTGGAGAGCCACCACTGCGAATCCGAGACCACCATCGCGGTGCCCCTGTCCCTGCTGGAAGGTTATCGTCGTCCCGGGCATCCGGTGCGGGTTAATATCCGGGGCAAGGGGTTCAGCTGGGTCGAAGGGGAAGATTACGAGAGTCGTCTGATGCAGCGCGACTACAATCCCGCCAAAGCCGGCTGGCTGCGCTTGCCGGCCGGTAACAACCGTTAAAATTAGGGAACAATGGTGCAGAATACAGATTTGCTGATTGTGGGTGCTGGTGCCGCGGGGCTGTGGGCGGCGGTGGCGGCGGGCCGGGCCGGGTTGCGCTGTCTGCTGCTGGAACGCCGGCATCGCCCCGGTTTGAAGCTGCTGCTGTGCGGGAACAACCGCTGCAACATCAGTCATGCTGGCAGTGCAGCTGAATTGCAGGCCGACTACGGTGAGCCGGTGGGAAGTTTTCTCGCCTCGGCGCTGCGGCTGCTGCCGCCGGCGCTCCTGCGGGAACGTTTTGCCGCCTGCGGTCTGCCCAGCAAGGTTCTGCACGATCGCATCTACCCTTCTAGCGAAAAGGCGGATGACGTGCTGCATTGTTTCACCGACCAGCTGCGGGACCTGGAAGTGCCACTGCTGCTGAATTGCCCGGCCCGGAAAATAACTCCCCTGGCGGGGGGCGGGGGGTTCGAACTGCAATGCGGGAAACTGACCCTGCAGACGCGTTTCCTGCTGCTGGCTACCGGGGGTGTGTCTTATCCCAAAACCGGTAGCGTGGGGGATGGACAGCGCCTGGCCGCTGAGCTGCAGCATCGCCTGGAGCCGTTTCGGCCCGGCCTGGCCGGAATTGAGGTCAGCGATGCCTGGTTATGTCCGCCGGGGAGTGCGGAAGCCGGTGTGCCGCTGGTGCGCCTGACCCTTGTGAGCCGCGGGCAAACTGTCGCAATCACGGAAGGGAATCTGCTGGCTGACCGGACGGCGGTGCGCGGCAGCGCGTTCCTGGATGCCGCCAGGATCATTGGCCGCCGCCAGCTGGACGCGTACGAGTTGGTGCTGGATTTGTTTCCGGAGCAGACCGCTGCCGGGTTGGCTCAGATGCTGAGCCGGGGCTGGCAGAAGACCAAACAGGCGGCTGCGACCCTGAATGCCTGCGGTCTCGAGCACTCTCTGGCGCGGGGGTTGGCGGAGAAGTTCGCCCGTCTGTTCGCGGCCGGGTCATTCTGTCCGGAACTCTCGCAGGCGCTAAAAAGCATCCCTATCCAGGTGCGCGGCATTCGTCCGCTGAAGGAAGCAATAGTGACCATCGGCGGCGTCTCACTGGCGGATATCAATCCCGGGACCATGGAGTCCCGTTTGCAGCCGGGGCTGTTTTTTGCCGGTGAGGTGATGGATATCGACGGCCCGACTGGCGGCTACAATCTGCAGGCGGCCTTTGCTACTGCGGAACTGGCGGTCAGCAGCATTTGCCAGCGTCTCGCCCCCGCGCCGCCCGCCAAGGCAGCGCCGTCGCCCGCCCGCCGCCCTGCTGGCAAGTCGCCCGGGGACAAGAAGCAGGCCTGGGGCAAGGATTTTTGGCAGAAGCGTCCGCGCTGAGTTATGCTGCGGTTGCCTCAGCCTTTGCTGAAGGAGATGCGGGGGTCGATGATCACATAGCAGAAGTCGGACAGGATGTTCCCGAGCAGCCCCAGGATTGAGGTCAGGGCCAGGATGCCCATGAATACCGGGTAGTCCCGGCTGACAATCGCTTCCAGGCTGAGGCTGCCCATGCCCGGGATTTCGAAGACCCGTTCGATGATTACCGATCCGGCGAACATTACGGTCAGGATGGAACCGAAGCCGGTGGAGACCGGGATCAGGGCGTTGCGCAGGGCATGCCCCCACAAGGCCCGGGCAGTGCTGCCGCCCTTGGCATAGACGGTGCGCACATAATCGCTGTTGATCTGCTCCAGCAGGGAATTTTTCATCAGCATGGTCAGCACTGCGAAACTGCCGCACATATAGCAGAGCACGGGCAGGAATGCGTGCCAGCAGAGGTCGCGGGTTTTTCCCCAGAAGGTCATGTCACTGAAGTTCTGGGCCTGGAAGCCGGTGGCGGGGAAGATGTCCCAGAGTCCTTCGGTGGTGCCGCAGAACAGCATTTTCAGCACCATTCCCAGGGCGAAGGCCGGCACTGCGTACCCGGCGAAGACGATAATGCTGGAGAGCAGATCGAAGGTCTGTTCATGTTTGAGGGCCTTGCCTACACCCAGCGGGATGCAGACCAGATAAGTCAGGAAGAAGCTGCTCAGTCCGAAGACGAGTGAGACCGGGAAGCGTTCAGAAATCAGCTGCCAGGCGGTCTTGTTGGAGAATTTATATGACTCCATGCGCATGCCGATGCGGTCCCGGATCAGCCACTGCCAATAGCGCTGATAGAAAGGCTGGTCGAAGCCGAAATGTTTTCGGATGGCCTCGCGCTGTTCGGCGGAGATTCCGGCGCTGGCTTCTGTGCTGCTGCTGCTTTCTCCGCCGGCCCCTCCGCCTTTCATGCGCAGGATGGCCTGCTCGACCGGTCCGCCGGGCACGAATTGGATGATGGTGAAGCAGAGGAAGGTGATGCCGAGGAAGGTCGGGATTACCAGCAGCAGCCGTCGGATGAAGTAGTCGATTCTTTCCATGTCAGGAGGTTCAGCAGGGCAATTGGACAGAGCGTCCGGGGCCGTGGTGGCGGGTTATGGCGTGAGACGTTCACGGATCAGGGCGGGGACCTTCCCGGGGTCGAATTCCAGCACCTTGCGGTAATATTTAAGCGATTCTTCGAGGGGGATGCTGGGGTCTTCAGCCAAATTCACATAGCAGTCGGCCAGGTATGCGTTCAGGCGAGTCTGGTCTGCCGCTTTGGGGCGGTCCTGCTTCAACTCCAGGAACTGCTGGATGGCGGCCTTGTTCTGGCCCTCCTGCATCAGTTCCAGGGCGCGATTCTCCTTCTGCCGCAAAGCGCGCTCATTCAGGTTATACCAGACAAGGGCCGAAGCCAGGCAGAGAACCAGCAGCAGGACGAGATTCTTGATAAAGGCGCATTTGCATTTCGGGGCCGGGTCACTCATGGGGGGAGACTCCTCGGGTTGGGCGGTTGCGTCTGAATTCCAGGATTTCGGCGCTGGCGGTATGCTCGCCGATCTGCCAGAACACTTCGTAGCCACTGATGAATACGCTGTAGACCCGCCCGGCCTCGTGCTGATAGGCGGGGCGCGGGTCCGCAGCGAGGACTTTTCCAACCAGGCTCAGGAACTCTGCCTGGCCGGCGGCCAGCAACTGCTGGCGCTGAGCGTCGGCGCGGGGGCTGTAAGTTACTGCCAGGGCGTTTTCGGGCGGCGCGGCGGGGGCGAATCCGCCGGCGGCCTGAGGGATGGCATCCGTGTAGGGCAGGTAGGGTTTGATATCCAGTACTGGTGTGCCGTCCAGCAGGTCCAGGCCGGAGACCTGCAGCCG
>JAAYYJ010000283.1 GCA_012515455.1 Oligosphaeraceae bacterium | reverse complement strand
TTGCTGCTGGAAATGGGAAAGAGCTTTGACACGCAGAAAATTCCCTGGATGGGTAATCGACGGCTCACTTTTTCCGGCGCGACAATTTCATGAATTTAGGGTTAATTTAAAACCGTGAAAATCGGTGGTCAATGATGGCACTGCTGCCATGGTCCGCCTCCGGCGCCCCTCTCTCGCGCGCGCGTCCAAATTAGGGTTGGGGGTCCCCCCAATCGGTGGGGTGGGACCCACCGCTAGAATCAAGGGACACGGGGCAAAAATTAGTGCTTTGGTCAATTTTGTCAAGGCCCACGTCAGCAAATGCATATAAATACCTTGTTCCCGGACGACTGCTTCCCAGAAAAGGACCAAGAATACCAACCGCGGGAGCTAGTGAGATCAGGTCAGAATCTGTGTTTCAGTGTCAATGACAACTCAAATTGGCGCCAAATTTGTCATGCAGGGGTACCATCTGCACCTGTTGATTATTTTGGGTCTGAATCAGGATTTCAGAGAGAAAAATCCGCTTCTTCGGGTGCTTCAATGTGGAGCCCGGCGCTTAGCAAAAATGGCGCCGATTTTGATTATCATCCACAGTTTCAGCTGGACATACCATCGCCTGCAGGGGGCAACTGCGGGCTATATCGGCTCGCATTTGTGCCGGACCGTCTCCATCGCCTGCAGGAGACAACTACTATCTCTCCTTCCGGCGCATGCCTAGTCATTCCCCAGACCAACCGGAAACGGCGCCGCTTCGGCGACAATCTAGCCCCAATCTTGGCACATTAAGGATTTTTCCGCGGCCGGAATTGCAAAAAAATCATCGAAGTTTACGTTATAATTTTTCCCATCCCTTAAACCCATAGAGGAGAACAGCACCATGAGCAAAATTTCCGCTTTGCAGAAAGCCCGTTCGCAGTACGTCCCCAAACTGCCAGCTGTACTGAAACAGTGCGGTCCCTTCGTCACCATCCAGGAAGGCGCCGCCACTAAATCCGTCGCTGACCAGAAAGCCATCAAGGCATTGTATCCGGATACCTATGGTCTGCCAGTAGTGACTTTCGCACCGGGAGCAAAAGGTCCCAGCGCAGCGCGCAAGGTCGGGGTGATTCTCTCAGGCGGGCAGGCCCCCGGCGGGCACAACGTAATCGCGGGTCTGTTTGACGCTCTGAAAGCCCTCAATCCCGACAACGAGCTCTTCGGCTTCCTGGGCGGCCCCAGCGGCCTGCTGGAGGACAAGTACCTGAACCTCAGTGCCGAGCTGGTGGATCAGTACCGCAATACCGGCGGCTTTGACATGATCTGCTCGGGCCGCACGAAGCTGGAGACCGAGGAACAGTTTGCGAAAGTCGCGCAGAACTGCAAAAAGCACAGCATCACCGCGGTTGTCATCATCGGCGGCGACGACTCCAACACCAACGCCTGCACTCTGGCCCAGTACCTGCTCACTAAAAAGACCGGCATCCAGGTCATCGGCTGTCCCAAGACCATCGACGGCGACCTGAAGAATGACTGGATTGAGGTCTCGTTCGGTTTTGACACCGCGACCAAGGTCTATTCCGAACTGATCGGCAATATCATGCGCGATGCGAATTCAGCCCGCAAGTACTGGCATTTCATCAAGTTGATGGGCCGTTCGGCCTCGCATATCGCCCTGGAATGCGCTCTGCAGACCCATCCCAACGCCTGCCTGATCTCGGAAGAAGTCGCAGCAAAAAATATCTCGTTGCAGGAGATTGTGCAGAAACTGACCCGGCTGGTGGTCAATCGGGCTGATAACAAGCTTAATTTCGGGGTGGTTCTGATCCCCGAGGGGCTGATTGAATTCATTCCTGAAATCAAGCTGCTGATCGCCCAGCTCAATGACCTGCTGGCAGAGCATGCCGACGAATTCGCGGCACTGCCGGATTTGCACCGCAAGATCGCATTCGTCGCTGACAAACTGGGGCAGAAATTGGCCGCGGTCTTTACCTCCCTGCCGGAGAGCATCCAGGCACAGCTCTTGGGCGACCGTGACCCATTCGGCAATGTCCAGGTCTCCAAGATCGAGACGGAAAAACTGCTGATCGAGATGATCGAACGCAAACTGGCCCGCATCAATGCCCGCCGGGAAAAGAAGGCTCAGGTGAAATTCAGCACCCAGGCGCATTTCTTCGGTTACGAAGGCCGTTGCGCCGCACCTTCGAATTTCGATGCCGATTACTGCTACAGCCTGGGCTATACCGCAGCGGCTCTGCTGGGCGCCGGCAAAACCGGCTATATGGCCAGTGTGAGCAACATCTCCCAGTCTGCGGACGAATGGGTGGCCGGGGGCATTCCGCTGACCATGATGATGAACATCGAACGCCGGCACGGCAAGGATGTCCCGGTGATCCGCAAGGCCCTGGTCGAGCTGTCCGCCCGGCCCTTCCGGGAATTCGCCTCGCACCGCAATACCTGGGCCAGAGGCGTGGATTTTGTCTACCCCGGGCCAATCCAGTACTTCGGGCCGAAAGCGGTCTGCGACCAAGCCAGCATCACCCTGCGGCTGGAACAAAAATGACCCCGGCTGAGGATGCGTTCTCGCGTTTGCGGTTGCTGGTCGGGCCCGAGGCCTGCCAGCAGCTCCGCCAGGCCCAGATACTGCTCTGCGGCGTCGGCGGGGTCGGCTCCTGGGCGGCCGAGGCCTTGATCCGCGGCGGCATTGGTCACCTGACCCTGGTCGATTTCGACTGCATCAAAGCCAGCAACCTGAACCGGCAGCTGCAAGCACTGCACAGCACCCTGGGACAGCGCAAGGCGGAGGTCCTGGCGCAACGCCTGCGGGATATCAGCCCGCAAGCCGAAATCACCGCCTTGCTACTGCATATCACAGAGGAGAACTGCACCGAACTGCTGCAGCGCCAGCCGTGGACGTACATTATTGATGCCATCGACGAGCGTCAGGCCAAGCTGGCCTTGCTGTGCGCCTGCGCTAACCAGAAACTGCCAGTAATCTCCAGCATGGGCGCGGCCAATAAACTCCTGCCCGGTGAAGTCAGAGTCACCGACATCAGCCGGACTGAGGGCTGCCCGCTGGCCAAAACCCTGCGCAAATATCTGCGCCGGGAGGGCATCCTGGACGGCATCCAAGTGGTCTATTCACCGGAACTGCCGGTTCTGCTCAGCAATGGCGCATATACCGCGGACTCTGCGGAAGCCGAGGGTGAGAAGCGTCCGCTCGGCACCATATCCTACCTCCCGGCACTCTTCGGACTGCATTGCGCCGCGGCGGTGCTGACCCATATCCTGCCGCTGGGAAAATACCCCCGTCGCGGCAGCACCCCGGGCAAAATTCCCGCGGCAGACGCATAAGGCGCGCGTCTCAGTTCCCTTCCAGAGCCCGGATTTCCCAGCGCAGAGTGCCGGCCGCGGCCGGCGTTAGAGCGAATTCCGTTTTG
>JAAYYJ010000282.1 GCA_012515455.1 Oligosphaeraceae bacterium | reverse complement strand
TCTGATACGTTATTACCGCCGCTCCCGGCTGGGAGGGGATATTGACGATTATACCTTGAATCAGCAGGTCCTTGCCATAGATCCGGCTGCCGACGGCCTCGTCCAGGTTTTTCACGATATACCAGGCGTCCGCGTCCAGCCCTCTGGGCTTTAAAATCATACTGGAAACCGCGGCGCCGGCCCGGCGGAACGCCTGCACCATCCCTTCGCCCAGGTCCGGCCGGTCAAACTGCCAGGCCATCCAGTCGCCGTTGGACAGACTGTAGTCTGTGAGCGGATAATAGTCACCCAGATAGTACTGGTTAATGCTGCGCCATTCGGTAGTTTTTTGCCGCACAAAGTCATAATTTATGCCGGGATTCGGTTCCAATTCACTAGTCAGCATCTGCCAGCAAGCCGTATTATAGGGTAACATGCAGCTTCGGAAAGTATAGGTATCCTGAGCACGCTGGCCGCTGCCGTAATAGGGAATCCAGAACGCAATTCCATAGGTATGACACTGCTGATCCACCGGCCCGAAAATGGTATCGCTGCGCAGCAGCGGGACCGAGCGGCGCAGGGTCTCCAGATCATTGCGGCGACCGCCGCTAGCACAGGTATCAATCAGCATATCCGGATGCCGCCGCCGCAGCTCATCCCAATACGCCAGATAACCCACCACATGCTTGATCTCCGTCATGCCCTGCCGGTCAGCGGCATCCGCCCCGCGCCAGTACCCCAGCGGGTCCATATTGAAATCCTGCCGGTACAAATCCACTCCTTCGCTGTTAATCAATCCATCGACATGATTGACCAGCCAGTTCCAGGCGTCCGCATGGCCCAGATTCAGCAGCCCGCCCCCGCTGCCGCCTAGAATCCATTCGGGATGATTGTTCGTCAGCCACGTGCCCGAGGTAACCCGCTCCGGCTCAAACCACAAAATAATATCCATGCCGTTGGCGTGAGCATGATCGGAAATCGCCCGCAGCCCGTTGGGGAAGCGGCTGGTCTCCACTTCCCAGGTCCCCGTCCCCGGCCAGCAGTTGCCGGTGATATACCACCCCGCATCCATATGCCAGAAATCCAGCGGAATTTGTTCCTCCACATACCGGTCAATATATAATTTCTGGTTGGTTTCGTTGGCATTGCACATTTCGTTAAACTGATGCGAACTGCACGCCGACATCATCGGCTCCGGCAACGCTCCGTTTTGGCGCGGCAGGTTATGGGCCAGCATCCACCGCCGCCAGATATTCTGCGAGCGCAGCCAGTCTTTTTGCCAGAACTGCACCACCATCAGCGGGCTGCGAATCTCCTCACCGGGATACAGCCGTAAATGCGTTAATTCCTGCCCGGCGGAAATGTTGACGCTATTAAGGGTGTCGCGAGCAAGTGTGGCGGACCATTGACCCGGCCAACCCACCACCACGATTACACCTTTATCTCCAGTCTCCAGGTTGAAGTATGACATGTCTTTATTGGTGGAACGACCGCCGGCGGCGCTGAGGATTTTCTTAGTTTCCGGCTCTAACAGAGTGTCGTAGGGTTGATAATCATTCGATGTCGAAGGAGCACCTTTGAAATGATGCAGCCGAAAATCCTGGCCATTCAATTTGGTAAACACATCATCCAGAGCCAGAATATCCTCTAGAATCGGTGTATTTGTGTCGGAAGTGTTCTTGAAATAAACCGTCCACTCGACAGTGGGGAAATCGTTATAGGCTATCGCTATACATTTCACTTCCAGTCCCGTCGCCGGATCGGTGTAAGTCAGGGT
>JAAYYJ010000281.1 GCA_012515455.1 Oligosphaeraceae bacterium | reverse complement strand
GCCGGCAGCGGATGGCGCCGGTGGTCATTTCCGAAAAGGTGATGGTGGCCTGTGGCAAATCGCCATGAATCCGGCGCAGCAGGTTGGCCGCTTCGAGCATGACCAGATTGCGCGACTTGAGACTGGCCAGCTCCTGGATGGCGTTGCCGGGATGAAAGCGGCTGGCCGAATCCTTGCAGAGAAACCCCCGGGCGCACAAGGTGCGGATCAGATTGTGCGCCGTGGAGGTCTTCATGGCCAGCGCCTCGGCGATTTCGTTCAGGCGCATGCCCCGCGGTGAGGCCGCCGTGAGCCGGAGGATGTCCAGGGCCTTGAGCACGGACTGGACCATGTCGGAATTGGGCATTGCTGGCTTGTCCTTGCTGTTTTCGCACCGCATCGGCGGGAAACCGGGGTCGCCGGGCAGCGTGCGGGGGCGCTCTTGGTGGTTGTTGCGGGGGGGGAAATTATAGCCCCGTACGCGTGGAAGTCAAGATGAGGCAAAGCCGGGGGCGGACGTCTTGCAGTCCCAAAGAATCAGAACTCGACTTTTTCCTTGTCGTGGCCGCCCGGTTTGCAAAAAAGCTTTCCGGGCGTAAGGTAGCGAGTCGCCCTGTGAGGTTGCACCTTAAGTTGCTTGTCTTGTAAGGTTGTGCACCGCTTTGGGCGACTTTTTGTTTTTAGGATGTGTCGCGGGCTTGGACTGGTTCAGCGGTCGGCCTGGCCGTTCAGCTCGTATTGAATTCGAGGCGCCAGTTGCTGAGGTCTATGCCACTGAGCGGGATCATGAGCAGACAGCTTTTGATTTTGGCCAGTATGTTTTTGATTGTGCCGTACCATTCCAGCATCGGGCGGCGTATCGGGTGCCGGATGCGGTCTGGATTCTGATGCTGCTGCAGCCGGCGGAACAGGCTGCTGTGCATGATCAATTGCAAGGTGATGTTGGCGATTTGCACCAGATGGTAGAAATTGAGCCCCGCGTTTCCTACTGTGCCGAACGCCTTCTCCAGTCCAAGCCCATGACATTTCTGCACTTTGAACGATTCTTCGATTTGCCAGCGAGTCCGACAGACCTGGTCGAGGACTCCTATGACCCTCCTTTTGCTTAGAAAGATGGTTGTCGCGTAAAAGAGCGTTTCTGTTTCGCCCTTGCCATTGGTCTTGCTCATCTTCAGGACATTGAGGCACACCTTTGTGTCCCCAAAAACGTGTTTCACGCCATTGGCCCATGTCACTGTGCGCCGCCGCTTATCCACGGGGTCAGTGTCTTCGATTCGGTTTCTGGGGTTGGCGGCCATTTTCTCTTCTGCTTTCGCCAGGAAAGCCGAGGTCTTGTCAGTGACCGTCACCGACAGCTCCCAACCTTTTTTCCGGACTAAGTTGACGATGTCCTCGCACAGGTAGAGACCGTCGAGCAGGATGACGAGCGGCAGCCGGGGATACGTTTCCTTCAATCTGGGCAGCAGCCTTTTGCACGCTTTCAGCTCGCAGTCCTGCTTGACGTAATCCGGATTCTGCTCATTTTCAATGAATTCGGTCATCAACGGGATTCGTCTGCCATCCCGATTGACGATTTGCGCCTCCAGGGCGATCAGCATATAGTCGACCGTGCCGTCGGCGTGCACCCTGCGGGTGGAGTGGGGGATCTCCCTGTGTGACGTGTGAAAATGAACGGCGTCGATGGCGACGGTGAAGTGTTTTTTCCCGGTGATCTCCTTGCTGAGCCGCATGGAGTCCAGAACCTTGTTCCGGATCAGGCGCCTCAGCATCTGACCGCGCACGCCCGCCAGCTCCATGGGGTCAAGCTTCTCCATGATATACTTCACGGTGTCCGAATGCGGCAGTCTTTCCATCTTGCCGCCGGAGAGCCGGTTGATATTATCCAGAAAGGCCGGCTCGTCCCGGTCATGATCCAGGTCACGATTGGCGCTGTTGCCCATCAACCGCGACCCGAAGCCAAGCCAGACCAGGCTACGGGGCAGGTAGACAATGCGGTCCTTCCGCCTCGGATCCTTGACGGCGTCAAGGTCCGTGTTGAAATGCGGGAAAAAAACCTCTACGCATCGGAGGAGGTCTCCGTGGTTGATGCCAGGCTCGCGTTCCTGCGCTTTGCGGCCCGGGCGCGCGGCACATGGAGCCTGATCACCCTCTCCGCCAGCATGTCGATTTCCTTCATCAGCTTTTTGATGCGCTTGTATTCGTTGGTCCATTGTTCAACTGCTTCGGCCAGGTCGACCGGGATGTAAATGGCTTTGGTCTTGCTGGCGACCTTGCTGGTCACGGTATAAGCCACATGCGGCTCGCCGCCCTTGGCGCAGGCGCAGGCCGGGTTGCCGCAGCGGCGCCGTTTGCGGACGAACGTGCCGGACATGAACAGCCCGGCCTTTCCCAACGCCTTGATTTTTGCATGCATCTGGGCCTTGAGAGTGTCGACGGATTCGGGCATGGCCATGATCATGACTCCTTGCAGATCGCACAACCGGTTAATATTAAGCCGTATATATACGGCTCAGTTAATATATACTACAAAGCATATTTTGCAATGAGTTACAGAAAAAATAAATCAAAAAAACACCAGAAAAATAATAAGACGTATAAATACGGCTCAGTATATGCGGCCTTGCGGGCAAGAAATTGGCCTTTGCGAACTATTCGTCGCAAAGGCCAATTGAAACCAAGCACGCGGTTAGCGCGAATTATTTTCTCATTCTTTGGTACTGCGGCGACCGCAGGTAACCGGTCACCCATTGACAACGAAGCCTTGACACAGCTCTGTGTATCATCGCTCCACTGTCCACTAACGTCTGCTGACGCCCACTGTCCACCGTCCACTAAAGCGCCCTACCCAGAACCAGAGCGCTTGGCCCCGTGGCTTGCAGGGACAGCGAGTATCAATGGGTGACCGTTTACTCGAGCGACGTCAAGCTCTTGCCTGCCCGCTTGCATAACGACATCAATGGGCTATTTTTATGCTGACTGCCCCTAGGCACTTTTTGCCCAAAACAGGCATAACTGCCGAAAAATTGTAGCGAAATGTCCAATCCATGCACTTGTCAATTTGACGACAACGACCGGCGGCAGCCACAACCCCGCGGCTGCCGCCAGTGACCTGAAAG
>JAAYYJ010000280.1 GCA_012515455.1 Oligosphaeraceae bacterium | reverse complement strand
GGAATAATTGGCAAAAGCACGGCCGTATAGTAATTCACGTTCCGCGGCATCTTTGCCCCAGTGCACTTTGGCCTCCGACAACCAGGCGCGGATTGTGACCATATCCTCACTGCTAAAACCGAAGCGCGCCCGCAATGCCTGGCTGTCGAGCAGCTGCAGCACCTGGCTGACCGGAAAACGGCTATGACAAAGTGACAGTATGCCCAGGAAAGCCTCGGCCAGAAGGTTGTCCTGGCTGATGGAACGGTCGCTCAACGCGTAATGCCCGGCCAGCGGCCCTTGGTCAAAAACCGCCTGGATCAAGGTGGCAAACCGGCTGATGTCCGGGGCCATAATCAGGATGTCATTGAGGGCATATTGGTGTTTCTGCAGCAGTGCCAGAAGATGATTGTGCAGGACCTCGACCTGGCGCAGGTCGTAGTGGCAGCTATGAATGGTCAGGGAATCATCAGTGCCGGAAAGCCCCGGGAGCTCCTCGCCCGCTCCTGGTGAGACCTGCTTGCGGATGTCGTGCTGCAGGCGCTGCAGAATACCCGGCGCAGAGCTCTCCGGCTCCGCCTCGGCGCGGTCATCAATCCAGGCGTAGTTGCGGTATCCCCCGGTCTCAGACTCCGGTTCAACCTCGAAAATATCTTCGAGCTTCAATACCTCGCGAAAGAATTCCTGCCCCTGCATGCCGAGGTTCCCCAGCAATGGATTGCTGAACTGCGAATCCTCAAACGCCGCATACTCCCGCCGCTGCCATTTGTTCTTCTGATCGGCCCAGTACTCCTCGCAAGGGTTAAGATAAAAGAAATGCACCGGCACCACAGTGGACAGTTTTTTGAAAACCTGCAGAAATGAGGGCGGCATCACACTGGAGCCGAAGATACTGAGCGGCGCAAACGCTGCCGGCTGCAGAGCTCCCTGGCAGAACTCCTGCAGCGCTTCTGCAGGGCTGGGGCAGCCGGCCTGCTCGCGGAGCTGTCGCCACAGCGTAGCCTGCCAATGCTTATGCCCGGCCGGGTTGTCACACCAATCCTGCAGCAGGGCAGGGCGATAAATCAGGTACTGGTCAAAAAGCTGCGCGATTCGCACCGCCAGCTGGTAATGGCGCAGTTGCGGACATGATTCACGGTTCACGGCGTCATCCAGGTATCCGTGCAGCTCCTGGTACTGGTCCAGATGGAAGTGCAGCAGTGACATGATATCCCAGGTCATCCTCGGGATGCTGTAGGGTGCAAAGGGATTCTCCGTGCTTGCGCCGGCCGGCTGCCGCCGCCGCAGCAGTTCATCAATCTGACTGCGGATAAAGGGGAAACTGATGTTCGCCAGCACAAACGAATGGCGCTGGCAGAGATAGTGTTCCAGCCATACCGCCACACCCTTGGTAGGAACCACAATGGTTTCCGCAGACAGTATATCATCCGGACGAAACAGCCGCGGGGCCCGCCGGCGCGTGTCGGCATACAGGTCCGCCAGAGTCTCCAGCCGGCTGCTGGTATAGAGATAAAAATGCCCGCTGCTCATCATGATCCTTGCTGATTAAGCCTTATTCACTCTCGAGGCAGACGCTTTCACCGGCAGACAGGCTGCATTCCCAGCGCTCACCCGCCAGACCGAGGTCCGCAGCATCAGCCGTGCGCCAGCGCTTGACCGGGCAGGGCAGGGCGAGCTTCAGCCGGCAATCACGTGTCGCAGTGATACATAATGACTGGACTTTGCCGCGACGGCATATTCCGCTGACTTTGAGCCCGCCGGGAGCGGGCATGTCCTCGATCCGGGCCTGTTGCCAGTGCTTGGGAATGCCGGCAAACAGATGCAGACAATCACCGCGCTGGTGCACAAACATATCCTGTATGGCACTGACCACGCCCATGCCGGCATCCATCTGCATGATTTCCGGCCGGTAACTCCAGAAAGTGAATCCGGGAAAGAACGCGTCATGCAGAGTCCCGCCGCCGGGATTGGTGAAACAGCGCTGCCAGATTTCCAGGATCAGCTCGGCCATCTCGCCATTGTTGAAGCGGTTGTAGATCATGGCCGCCCAGGGCATGCACCAGCCGGTCCATAGTCCCATCCCCTGGGTGGTCCACCGGGTCAGGGTATTGGTCATAATGGTCCGCCATTTTTCGTCCTCGGGATTGATGACTCCGAAGGGGCAAATGCCGGCCAGATGCGAATGATGGCGGTGGCTCTCCTCCAGCACCAGGCCTTCCCAGAGTGCGACCTCTGCTTTGCCGTCCGCCGTCACCAGGCAAGCCTCAGGCAACTTTTCCCGGATTTCCTGCCAGAATGGGTCCGGGGTAAGCTGCAGGGTCCGGGCAGCCTGCTGAAGATTCAGCGCCAACCGGTGAATGGCTCCCAGCTGGAAGCTCGAATTCACGCCCCAGGCATTCAGTTCGGCACCGCGATATTCCGGCGAGACACTGACCGGCAGCATCAGACTGCCGTCAGGACGGTACTCCAGCATCTCCTGAAACACGCGCATCGTGCCGCGCATGAATTCGAAAGCCACTTCACGCAGGTACTTTTCATCGCCCCGGTAGTCACAGTAGTCATACATCATCTGCGCAATCCAGGCGGCACAAGCGTGATCAATGGTGCCGGTCCAGAATGCCCCCATGCAGGTGCAGCGGTCGTCTACCGCATGGGGCAGCATATAGCCGTCTTCGATGCCCAGGAAATGCCTGGCATTGGTGCGCAGCTTCTCCCGCCAGGACCATACCAGATCAAACATCGGGCGGAGGTTATCCCACAGACCAGAACGGTAGGCAGGCCAGTAGCACATCTGAATGTTGATGTTGAAATGATAGTCCCCGCTCCAGGGCGGAAGGCTGTTATCTTCAATCCACGGCCCTTGCAGGCCGGCGGTCACGCCATCGGCAGCCGTCATACTCTGAAACCGGAACAGCCCGCCCTCGTAGAGCTCCTGCAGACGCTCGTTGTCCACTTCCAGCCGCGGGCGTGCCTCCCAGAACTGCCGCCAATACCGCTGATTGGCCTGCGCGAGCTCCTGCCAGGCGGATAGGCAAGGCGCCACGCAGGCCTCTGCCAAGGCTTGGCATTCCAGCGCCCGGGCAAATCTGCCGCTCAAAAAATCACCGTCCTGCCGGTAGGCTAGACCGTAGCTGGGGTCTGCCGGCATGGGCTGGACAAATCCGCCCCTGCCGCCATCCTGGAATTCCTGCGGCGAGGCAAAGGATCGTTCCGACAGCGCTTTTCCGCATACATGATAAGCTGGCACAGCCTCGACCTGGACTGCCGCGCCGATCCTGCCCATAAAACTGCCTTTGTCAGTCGGGTCCAGATG
>JAAYYJ010000279.1 GCA_012515455.1 Oligosphaeraceae bacterium | reverse complement strand
TCGTGGAAATGTTCTGCGAGTACGATACCGGGCATGACAAGGACCCGCGGGTCACAGACGGCGGCATCCCCGGAACCTGTCCGGACCTGGATGCCAGAAAAATGCCGGATTTACCTGTGCTGCCAATTCTCTCTGTTGATCTTTCTGCTGCATTGTATGGGGGACGGATGGCCCTGGCCGAGACCGCCGAAATTCTGGGACAAGCCGAGGAGGCTGCTGCCTGGAGAAAGAAGGCCGAAGAGACCCGTCAGACAATCAGAGAATTGCTTTATGATCCGGAAGACGACTTTTATTACGACCGGAACAAACAAGGATTCCGCAAATACCGTACTGAGCACATCACCCGCCTGTTTTTGAATCGGGTGCTGACCCAGGCTGAATTCGATTCCATCTATGAACGGTATTTCATGGTTCCGGGCCAGGGTTTCTGTTCCCCGTATCCGATCCCGGCAGTGGCAATTGATGATCCGCATTTTGATCATACCTTCCCGAAAAATTCCTGGGCCTGCAACACCCAGGGGCTGACCACGCTGCGGGCAATCCTGTGGATGGATCATTATGGCCGTTCTGAAGATTTGACTGCCTTGCTGGCGAATTGGCTGCGGGCAATTCTGGATCACCCGGAGACCACTTTTCAGCAGGAGATTCATCCCTTTACGGGAGCACCCATTGGCCAAGGGGTAAACTACAGTCCTACCCTGCTGATCTACCTGGAAGCAGTAAAACGCCTGGGATGGATGGAATAACTCCTTGCAGATAAACACGAAAAAGCATGGACTACAGGCAACCGCAGAAGGCGCTGCAGAGCGCTCGTGCCACCATCAGATTGCCCCGCGGACCATTTTTCCTGGCGGCAACCGGGTTGACAGGGACGGTTTTGACATTAAATTTTGCCGGGTTGATTTCTCCTGTTGGATGATGTTCCGGGAGTAATTAGCCCTGCCCTGCGCGGCAAGCCAATCGCCGGAGGGATTCCCCACGCTATCCAGTGCAGTTGGCAGAGAGCACTCGAACCCGCGCCCGGTGTCCATCGGGAACAAGTGGACCGGCTGGCAGCGCGAGCTTTTCTGAGGCAAGGCGTAGGATTTACCTCTGCAAAACATCGGTTCGGCTTTGATTTTGCATAAGTTAGTCTGGTAGAGGGATTGGTGAGGGCGACACCACCTCCAGCATTTTTTTATCACTTGGAAAAGGCACCATGGACAAGCAAAAATTATCTGTTACCGCTACTGGTGATTCTCTTTTTGTGGCCAAATTTCCGGAAGAGTATCAATCCGTGATACCAACGGTTGCAGGCTTTATTCAATCCTGTGATGTCAAGATTACCAATCTGGAGACCAATCTGTCTGATTTTGACTGCTTTGCCTCGGCTTACAGCGGTGGTACCTGGCTGAATACGCGAAGCGAATACATTGAAGACCTGTTCCGTTTTGGTTTTAATTATTTCGGCACGGCGAACAATCATGCCCTGGATTATGGCGTTGCCGGGCTGCTTTCCACCATCAGCGTGCTCGATAAATATGGCGTCGCCCATTCCGGCACCGGAGTAAGCCTCGAAGATGCAGCCAAACCCGCCGTGCTCGCCATAAACGGTCAAAAAGTTGCTATTTTTGCCGTGGATTCTTCCTGTGAAAATGCCTCCCGCGCCGGGCGGGCGACCAAAGTCATCAAAGCTCGGCCAGGCGTTAATTACCTGCGCCATGCCACGGCGTACCAAATTACCGAGCAGGAAGAAAAAGTTTTGCGCGACATCGCCGCTAAAAACGGTATCAATTTCACCCGCGAACTCTCCATCAGCGGAGGTTTTCTGACGCCCGATCCACCCGGGTTCTTTTTCCTTGGTGATCAGAAATACAGCACGGGTGCTGATACTCCCCGGACACAATGCAATGCCAAAGACAAGGCGCGGCTGACCGAAGCAATCCGTTCCGCAAAAGAAATTTATGATTATGTGTTCGTTTTAATTCATTGTCATGACAATGACGGGAAGCGGCATGACAATCCGGCTGAATATCTGATTGAATTTGCCCACGCCTGCATTGACGCAGGCGCATCCGCGATATTCGGAGGGGGCTGTCACAATCTGCGACCACTGGAAATCTACCAGGGCTGTCCGGTATTCTATTCTCTGGGCGATTTCATCTATCAGGGACTGAAAGTCGAACACCTCCCCGCCGACTTTATGGAAAAATATAATGTGGATATTTACGCCAGTGCCAGTGAAGCGTTGTTCGCAAGGTCGCGCGGCGGCAAAGTCGGACTCCATTGCCAGAAAAAAAATTATCAGACCGTGCTGCCAAAACTGGAGTTCACCGACGGGAAACTGACCTCCCTGGCGTTGCTGCCGGTATATCTCAATTTCGACCGCCAGGATGATTTGAATGGCTTGCCGGTAGCGGCCGAAGGCCAAGAAGCGCAGGAAATCTTTTCCATTCTTGCCGAATTAAGCAGACCCTATGGCGTCAACTTGCGCTTCGAAAACGGATTGATTATGCCGGCCTAGACGGGCCTTTTTGGCCACGATAACGAGGGTAGTTCAGCCATTTCAGCATTCTTTCCCGCCCCCTGGAGGCGGGAATCTGCAGTGGGAAAGACGGTTGCCGCAGTACTCAGAAGGAGACCGCCATCACGCTGTTCTCTTTTATTTCAGCGTGGATGGTCCGTCCTTCCGGGGTTGGGAGTTCGACCCCGCTGAGAACGATTTTCTTGGGTGTGGAAGCAAAGGTTAGTACGGCTTTGGCACCATAATCGAAGCAGAGCTTCAGAGTACGACCATGTTTCTGACTGCTGAGAATCCGGATATCTGCATCCAGCAGCTGCGCCGGATCGTTTTCACTGACCGCCAGCAGGCGACTCCCGTGGGCTGACACGGAACAGCTGAATGAACCATTCAAGGCATACGCTTGCCCGCTCCAGACATCGGTCAGGACATATGCTGCGGAATCCTCCAGTCCCAATGCCGAGGCGTTGAAGGAAAGGATTCGCTCCTCGTCCTCGAGATTGAAAATGCTCACCGTTCGCAGCGGCAGTCCCGGCTGATCCTGGGCCGGACAGAAATGCGCCGTCTTGAAATAAAGCACTGCAGGGTATTTCTGTTTCGGATCAAGGTAATCCCATCCGGCGAAGAAAACATCCTGGCCGTTGTTGGGATTGCAGACCGCCTTTTTCAGAGCTGCAAGCCGGGGCGAATCCGGATTCTGACTGAGGCGCCCTGCAATCTCCACCATGGAATGGGTGACCAGGCAATAATTGAGACAGAACATCGCTTCTGTATCCGCGAGTCCCGGGAACAGGCCGACGGAATCGCTGTTCGGCACAAAGAGGTCGCCGGTATGGGTTGCGAAACAGGCCATGCCCCAGAGATAGTTGGTGCGGACATAATCCCAGTT
>JAAYYJ010000278.1 GCA_012515455.1 Oligosphaeraceae bacterium | reverse complement strand
TGGACTCCGGCAGGATATCGACGCCGGCGAAACTTTGGCTCTCATTTAGTCTGCGCGCCATTTCCCGCACCCGCTCGTAAGGCTGCGACGGCACAAAATTCGTATAGCCGGCACTGATCAGCACCTCTTGCCGGTCGACACTCTGGGGCAGGCGGCGGTTGGGGAACTCCGGCGGCAGGAAGCTGTCTCCCACCGCGGAGCGTCCTGCCGGGGCAAACAAACTGGCAGGCGCAGATGTTGCTGCGGCCGGGCGGTCCTGCTGCTTAGCCGGCAGGTAGCTGTGTTCATCTGCCAGATAGACAAACCAGTCATCCTCAGCGCAGACCTCCGCCAGCGCCTGCAGCGCCGTGGACAATTGCCGCCCGGCTCGCAACCCCACCAGCACGGGCAGCAGCTGCGACTCGTGCAGCTGCACTTTCTTCTGCATGTTTTCCAGTTCCGGCAGCAGGGTGGCGCACAGTTCCAGCCGGGTGCTCCGGTCGCGCATCTGCTCCAGCTGCCGGCCATAATTGTGCCAGGCGAGGACCTGCCAGAGCGTCAGAGGCCCGAACAGCAGCAGCATTGCCAGCCACAGCAAAGGCAGACGCTTCTGCCGGCGTTTGCGCCAGGCCAGTTCCGGGGGCAGCAAGGCAATCTCAATTGCCGCTTTGCCGGCGGCCTGCAGCGCCAAGCCAAAAGCCACTGCGAACTCCGGCCTGATCTGGCCCTCTTCCTCCGGACCGAACACTGTGACCGTGACCTCCAGGCGCTGCTGCAGCCACTCGGCCAACCCGCCGATGCGAGCACCGCCGCCGCAGACAAACACTTGTTCAATCGGAGTTTCCGCCAATTCAGGGCGCTCCTGGGAGCGCCAGTGCTCCACCACATCCTGGATTTCACTCTCCAGCTGCCGGGCGGCCTCCAGCAGCGGGGAATGGGGAGATTCATCGCCGAGGCGGATATTCTGCCAGCGCGCCATCCCCTCCCCTTCCACTTCCCAGGACTGCTTACTCTGCAGGGCCTTGTTAAAGCGTTCTGCGGCGACCAGCATGGTACCGACGAAGAGGGGCTGTCCGGCGGCCAGGACACAGGCAGTAGCGGTCTCCTGACCGAGGTCCAGCAGCAGCACCGGTTTATCGGTGGCGGCGCTTTGTTTCTCCAGTGCCAGAAAGGCGTTGGCCATGGCCAGGCCATTCATGGCCACGGTCTCCGGACGTCCTTGGGCATTGGTGATGAAGGCGGTGATTTTTTCCTGGATTGGCGCCTCGCGGCAGATACCGATCAGCACTGGTCCCTGCCGTCCGAAGGCGCTTTTCAGGGGCTGGAAATCATTGACGAAAGCCTCATCCGATATTCCGGCCAGCTGGCGGGTCTCGGCATTGACCATCCGGGCCAGCACTGCGCCTTTGACGACCGGGAAATCCGCGACCAGGGTCGAGGCCAGGAACTGCGGCATCCCCAGGCAGGCGGGGCAATTCTGCCAGCCGAGTTCCCGGAGCCAGTTCCCGATGCCCTGGTATAATTCGCTGTCGTTCAGGATCCCTTCCTCAGCATTGCTCAGGCTGCAGCAGAGCGCCTGCAGCGGCTGACCGGGGCGGCCGCAAATTTGCACCGCTTTGGTTCCGGAGCTCCCGATGTCCAGTCCGATATATTTTTTTATCCTGAATGGCATGCTGTACTTACTGTCAGTTTTGACTACTGCCCGCTGACCAAAGGATTCTCCCTGGGCGGATTCGGGCGAGCCCTCAGTCGCTCTCAATCCTGGCATTGACCGGCCAGGCGATGGGTCGCAGAAGGGCGCTGTCTCCTGCAGGCAGTTTCACTTGCGGGAGACTGTCAGCGCGAGGCGAGAAGAGCAATTGTCCGTCATAGCAATTAACCAGAACCTCAGGCTGGGCCGTCCTGCCGTCAGGGGAGAGGATATACCAGACTGGCGGTGTATGGGCGGAACGGCTGGTCAGCACCCACAATTCGCCCTGCCCCGGCACATTCCTGGTCATCTGCAGGCGTCCCTGCTCATCCGGACGGAGCACCCCCACGCAAGCCAGGCGCCGGCTCAGGGCATTGGCCAGCAGCTGCCTTCCGGCCTGCAGCCGGGCAATGACCGGCTGCAGATCAGGATACAGCCGACCGGCGCGGCGGATTTCCGCCTCGGCCGCAGTCACCCGGGGGTGCGCGGGGTTCATCCAGGGCACATCCGTGGGCAAAGCGTTGATGCGCGCGGACCATGCCTGGCTCTCCGGGACATCTTGCGGGAAGCAGTCCGAGAGGATGTTCAGGAGCCGCTTCTGCAGCCAGGTCCGGGGGACCAGTTCAAGGTCCCGGGCTTCAGTCTGCAAAAGCTGGAGATTTTGCAGGATAAAGACCTCGAGTTCGGCCTGGTCCTTGACGGATAAAATGAGATTGGCGAGAAATTTCCCCTGCGGGCACAGGCTGTCCTGAAATTTCCGGGCCATCCTGAGGTCATAATCGGCAGTAGTCAGTCCCTTGGGGGCAAACGCCTTGCTGCTGTGCATCAGTTCCGGGACATCATCAGTGGTCTCCGCAAAATAGACACTGCCCCAGTACAGGGTGCTCTCCTTGCCGTTCCGGTCAATATCGACCCGACTGCTGAGCATTTGCGGGAGGTACAGCCGGCGCCATTCCGTCTCGCTCTTCTTTTTGTAATCCAGGAAATATACCAAATGCATTTCTTCCTGCTCCAGGAACAGGGACTGGACCGCAGTTCTGGCTTTTTTGCCATTCGCCAAGTACTGCAGGCAGCGCTGCAGGTCACCTTCCCAAACCGAGCCGCGGGCGGGTCCGTCTTCAGCGAGCAGGGCGCGCAGAATTTTTTCCTGTTCTGGAGTGCCGGGGAACTGGCGCAGGGAGAAATCCTGCAGGGCCAACGCTCGGCTCTGGCTCTGAAAATGCTCCAGGGCCAGACGAAAACGGTGCGGTATCTCTCCCCCTGAAAGTTCCTGCAGAGCCAGCAACTTCGACTGGTAGAGCGTCAGGTCCGGTACGCTCTGATAAATCTCAGCGGTAATCTTGGCGTTTTGCGCCTCGCGGTCTTTCTGCGCCTGCTGCTGTTGCGCACTTTCAGCCCGGCGCTGTTCCAAGTCACGCTGCCATTCATCGAGCAGCGTCCTGCTTTTGTCCAGTGCCAGGCGGTTTTCCTCCGAAATTGCGGCCAGGCGTGGCTCCAGAGATTGCAAGAGCCCGCGGAGAGCCTGAATATTCATCTCTTCTGCAGCCCAATCTGCAAAGGGGGCGTTACGCTGCGAGGCCCGGGCACTGCTGATCTGCTGGATGACCCGTTCGGCCGCCTGGTTGTGCTCGCGCTGGCGGCTGTTCTTCCAGGCCTGCCAGCGGCTGCGCCAGTTCTCGAACTGGCTCTTCTCCTGGCTGCTCAGGCGCAACTCGCCAGCTGCAGCCAGCAACGCTTCAATCTGAGCATCACTGCAGTCATAATCCTGGGCGCGTATCTCTTCGAGATCAGATAAATATTTTTTGACCATCTGGGTATGCTCATCCTGCTCACTGAGCGCGGCCCTGAGCTTCTGGCGGATCGCCTGCACCCGCATATCACGGGAAAAGCCCGGGTGATGATTATGCAACGCTTCGAGTTTCGACTCCAGGGAGACAAAATCAGCCGCCTGAAAATCTCGCTCCAGATCAGCCAGGATGGCC
>JAAYYJ010000277.1 GCA_012515455.1 Oligosphaeraceae bacterium | reverse complement strand
CACACCCATGTAGTACCAGTCATCGTAGCCGGGACCGCCGTATTTCTTCATCCAGCCGTCGAATTCCCGGATGACCGCCACGAACGCCTGCCGGATTTCCGGATCGTCGAACCAGCGTTCTTGCTTCGGCTTGCCGCAACGCTCCATCGCAGTCGCCTCGGCCCGGATGCCGAAGACGATCACCGGACCATTCATCCCGGCCGCTTTGCGCTGCCGCTGGAACGTCTCTACCGACTTCTCGCTGCCGAGCGACCGGTGCAGGGAAGTAACGCCATAATCCACCATATCGCGCAGATAGCGCACCGCCAGCTCTTCAGAGTAATGCCGCTGCGGGGGGACATGCATGCGCGAGTAGGCCGACCAGACCATGTCCGGCGGCGTCTTGAGCGGGAAGGGCAGCACCCGCAAGCGCACCGGCAGTGCGATTGCCTGCTCTCCGCAGCGCACTTCCAGCTGTCCGCTGTAGATCCCTGGCGGGCAGTCCTCGGCCAGGCGGGTCTGGAGCCAGAAAATCCTGTTCCCACCCGGGCCCAGGGTGACCGCCTCCTGGGGATAAATCAGCTCTGGGATTTCATAATACGTATATGGACCGCGCGGATAATCCCAGAAATGCACATTCGAGATGGCGATGCTGGCAGCAGGCAGCAGCTCGTTCTTCTCATTCCGCAAGGCACTGATGCTGAGGAGTTGCAACTGCCGCTCCTGGCCCGGGTTATGGATGGTGAAATGCCAGACCGCATAATCACCCGGGGTGGTGAAGGTCGAGACCTCGCGGATCAGTTCGAAATCCTGCGGAATACTGGTGGGATAAATTTGCCGGGGAGACCGGCGGTAGGCCACCGGTACCGCCAGGGACGGATTGGCCGGGTCGGCCTCGGCCGCCCGCGGCTCAAAGGTAAAAACCTTGTCGGCGACTTTCTTCTGCCGGTCTGGCGGCTGAATCTTCTGCACCGTAAGAGACTGCAGACGACAGGACCGGGTGAACTCAATGGTCAGAACCAAGGACCCGGCAATCGCAGTCACCGGGACCTCCCAGCGCTGCAGCTGCCCCGGTTCGGCCCGCAGACGCGCAGTCTCACTGCTGCGCTTGCCATCCTGGCGCTGAGTGTAACGCAGCAGAAACTCCTGCACCTCCTCGCTCTCCAACTCCACCCCAAAGGCATAAAACTGCCCCGGCTCAAGGCGGAAAATCCGCCCTGAGATGCGACCAGCTGTACCCTCTTCCAGCGGTTGCAGCCGGACCCCGCGTTCCGGGATACACGTGGCCTGGGCGGCAGTGACTCTCCAGGACGGCAGCAGGTATCCGCGGTCACGGGTATTGACCACCATGCTGAATGTCTCCCCACCGGCGCGGCCGAGGCATTCGAGGGTGTACTCGTCCGGCGGCAGCTCTGGCGTCAGCAGCGCTTTAGTGAAAGTTGTGGCGCTCCAGACCTGCTGGCCCTCGCGGTTCAACAGCCGCAGCTGCTGCAAGCGTGCGGTACCGGAAAAGAAGCGGCAAAAGAGTTTTCCCTGCGCCGCAGGGATTTTCTGTTCCAGGCGCCAGTCGGCTGCAGTCTCCGGCTGCGACAGGTTCCAGGTGCGCTGCAGATCAGGGTTGAAGGCATCATGCAGAACAACTTCCTGCTGCCCCTCGCAGATAACGGCCGTCAGCAGTGCGGCCAAGGTCACAAGCAATCTGAACATCAATGCGCTCTCCTGGGTTACAAACTAGTGGATAATGGGAAGATACTCCGGTATGCGTAGTCGGGATTGCGCGAGGCGCATCCCAGTACCCAAGCTGATTATGGTTAAACCACTGCCCGTGACCGTCAAGGAACAGCCAGTTCGCACCCTTTAATGCCAACCAGGGCTGGTCAGAGGCACCGCTCCTGCCGCGGGCTTTTGCGTCTCCTCTGCGGCACTCAGGCACCGCTGGTACCGTACTGGTCGGGATTTTCCAGCAGTGCTCTGATTGCCTCCTCCACCTGCCCCGGTTCGACGCAGGTGTTATGGCAATCCCCGCAGGGCCGGGTGTTGCAGACTGCCAGGACCGGCTTGGGCACAGTTGCGAGGATACCCGCCAGCAGCTCTTTTTCACAGGCCACCGCGACCACGGCCCTGGTCTCCGGCTGCCGTACTTCGGCAATAGCCCGCCGTCCTCCGCTGGCGACCACGCAGCGCAGATGATACTTCTCCGCCAGATCGCGCATTACGCCAATCCGGCAGCGTCCGCAGCGCCGGCACTCCTGGATGTCCTCCTTGACGTTTGCCGTACAGCCGTTCCACTGCATGCAATGCGGCAGCAGCAACAGCAGATTATCAGCAGACACCCGGACGTGCCGGCGCCGGGTAAGCGCGTTATTGCATTTGACCAGCCACTTTACAATCATGCTAACATCCCTGTGAACAATCGAAGATTCCTCTATTGCAACTGCAACGCCTCCGGGCAGCGCTGGTTTGCTCATTGGCTCCCTTGAGGCGGACGATAGCCCAGGATCTTGCGGGTTCTGGGCGAATATGGCGGGTAACGCAGGCGCAAATCCGGCCAGGTGCGCTGCTTCAGGATGCTGAGTGGGTGGCTGAAGGTATCGAAGCCGGCCCGACCGTGGCAGCAGCCCATCCCGCTGGCCCCCAATCCGCCGAAAGGCAGACCGGGCACGGTCAAATGCATGATTACGTCATTGATGCAGGCTCCACCGCAACGGACATCGGCCAGAACCTGTTCCTGCACCACTCGTGAACTGCTGAACAAATACAGCGCCAGTGGCGTGGGACGGCGGTTGATGAATGCCATCGCCTCCTCCAGGGTGTCGTAGGACAGGAAAGGCAGTATCGGCCCGAAAATCTCCTCCTGCATCACCGCGCTGTCCGGGCTGACCTGCCCCAGCAGCGTCGGTGCCAGGTAGCGCTGAGAGCGGTCAGCCTGACCGCCATGGATGATGACACCATCCTGCAGGAAGGACTGCAAACGGCAGAAATGCGCATCATTGATGATGCGGCTGAAGTCAGTACTGCGTTTTGGATCGGGGCCATAAAAATCCTGCAGCGCCTGGCCGCAGGCGAGGGTCAGCGCGCCCATTATGCTTTTATCCGCCAGGACATAATCCGGTGCCACGCAGGTCTGCCCGGCATTGAGGAATTTCCCCCAGACAATGCGTCTGGCTGCGACTGGGATATCCGCGCTCTGATCAACCAGACAGGGAGATTTCCCGCCCAGCTCCAGAGTCACCGGCGTCAGATGCGTGGCCGCAGCAGCCATTACCCGCCGGCCCACCGCGCTGCTGCCGGTGAAAAAAATGTAATCCAGGGGCAGCGCGGAGCATTGCGCGGCCAGTTCTGCCGGACCGTTGAGCACCGCCACCGCCTCGCGGTCGAGATATTCGGGGATAAGTCTGGCCAGCAACGCACTGCTGGCCGGCGCCAGCTCGGAAGGCTTCAGCAGCACGCAATTGCCGGCGGCCAGAGCCGAGACCATCGGCACCAGCGACAGCTGCACCGGATAATTCCAGGGCGCGAGGATCAGCACCGTGCCATACGGACAAGGGCGCACCTCGGCGGTGCCGCCCAGCAGACGCAGCGGCACCGCCACCCGCCGCGGACTGCTCCAGCGCCGCAGCTCAGCCAGGGCGAGGGCGATTTCTTCCAGGATGAAGCCAGTCTCGCTGAGATAGGCCTCGAAGGGTGATTTGCCCAAATCGGCAGCCAGCGCAGCAGCAATCTCGGCGCAGTTATCCTGCAGCAATACGCGCAATTGCAGGAGCTGCTGCCGTCGCCAGGTCAAAGCGCGGGTGCGCCCGCGGATGAAACAACGTTGCAGAGCCGCAAGGATGGCTTCAGGATGCGCTGGTTCTGACATAGCCCCCCGCCGCTTGCCGCTGGAGATTCCTGAGGATGATATCACTGGCCAGCTGACCACAGAGAGTGACCATCGGCATCCCCCCGCCGGGATTGACGCTGCCGCCGACAAACAGCAGATTAGCGAACTCGCGACACTGCTTGGGGGCCTTGAAAGCCAGGTTCTTCCAGATATCGCTGACCACACCGTAGATGGCCCCGCCGTTGGAAGCATACAGCGACCGGATGTCCACCGGTGTCCAGAAGTGCTCCAGAACAATGTGCTTCCGGAGATCCTGCAGGCCCATCCGCTCCAGCTTGTCCAGGACCCGCTCCTTCAAGGCCAGGTAATCTTCTGCCGGGCAGGGGAGTTCGTCGTTGATCCAGGGGATATGGGGCAGGATTTTGATATTGTCACAGCCCGGCGGTGCGACCGTCCGGTCGCTGCGCGCCGGAGCCACGACATACAAGGTCGGATCGTCAGGCAGCTGATGCTGGCGGAACACCGTGTCAAAATGTTTGCGCTGATTACCGGAGTAAAAGAAGTTATGATGCGCCAACCGCTCATAGATGCGGTCCACTCCGAGATGAATCACGATTCCGGAGCAGGCCGGTTCGTACTTCTGCAAACGCCGCCATGAGGACGGGGGCAGCGGCAGCAGTTTTTTATAAGCTGGGATGACCTCCATATTGCAGACCACCCACTGGGCCGGGTGGAATTGCCCGCCGGCCTGCACTCCGCTGACACGCCTGCCCTCGGTAGGCATTGCGGTCACCTCGCAGTTGCAGTGGATGCGCACTCCCAGCTCACGCAGGACTTTTTCCAGCCCCCGCGCCAGATTGTACATCCCCCCCTCGACATACCATAGTCCGTAGCCGAACTGGATGTGCGGCATCAGATTCATAAATCCCGGTGCCCGCACCGCTGATGACCCCACGTACTTGATAAAAAAATCGAAGATATCCTGCAGATACGCATTGGGCAACCGGCAGCAGACCGAACGGTGCATCGTGCTTAAAAAGTCCAATCCGAACACCCGCCAGCGGTAATACTTCAACAACTGAAAAAATGTATCCAGGCCCTGCTGAAAATATCCCTCCTCAACCAGGTCATACTGCTTTTTGCTGTAATTCAGGAATTCCCGAAACGGCTTCTCCAACCCGGGCCCCAGAAGGGCCAGCTGCTGATTCATCCGCTCCGCATCAGGATCAAGATCAACTACCCGCCCATCCTCAAAAAAATTACGCCAGTGCGGGGTGACCGGCTGCAGGGTGAGATAATCCTCCATTCTGCGGCCGGCCCGGGCGAAAAGCTGCTGAAAGATCTGCGGCAGGGTGAAGATGGATGGCCCCAGGTCGAAGCTGAAACCATCCCTCGTGAGGACATTAAGCTTTCCGCCCAGATGGCTGTTCTTCTCATAAAGATCTACTGAGCAGCCTCCGGCGGCCAGCGACAAGGCCGCTGACAACCCGCCCAAACCGCCGCCAATCACGGCCACAGTGGGTGCTGCTTGGTTACTTACGTTGCTGACCATTATCGTCCCCTTCCGCCAAAGACGGCTCTGCTGCTGCCAAGTCTTCCGTCGCCACCCGCAAACGGGTCACCGCCGCGCCATTAAGCCGCCGCAGCGCGTTTATCACCGCCTGCATAAATGACTCCGGCGTCGAGGCGCCGGCAGTAATCCCGACCTGGTCCACGCCCTGCCAATCGATATCAGCGAGATCATCCAGGGTGCTGATCAGGGTCGCATCAGCACCGGCAGCAACCGCCACCTCGACCAGCCGCTGTGAATTCGAGCTGTTCTGCGCTCCCAGCACCAGTATCCGCTGTACTTGCTCCGCCAACCGGCTGACCCCCAGCTGACGGTTCCGCACCGCCAGGCAGATGTCACTCTGCGGCAACGTCGCCAACGCGGGAAAGCGGGAATGCAGCACCCCTATCGTCTTGGCCGTATCCGCGACGCTCAGAGTCGTCTGGGTCACCACCGCCAGTGCGGTGCCCGGCGCAACTTGCACCGCTTCAGCCTCCGCTGGATTCTCAATGACCATGACCGCTCCGGGAGCCTCGCCGACCACCCCGCGGACCTCGTCATGGGTGCGGTGGCCGACCAGGAACACCGTGCGGCCTTCAGCCACAAACTGCCGGACCTTGCTGTGGATCCTGGCTACGAACGGGCAGGTGGCGTCAAGGACCCGCAAGCATCGCCCACGGGCCTGTTCCACTATCTGCGGAGCCACTCCGTGGGCGCTGAAGACCAGGTTCGCGCCCTCCGGGACTTCATCCAAGCAGTTGACGAAGCGGACTCCGCGGGCGGTAAACTGTTCTATGACCTGACGGTTATGGACCAGCTCGCGATAGCAGTATATTGGCGGGGCCAGCTCGCACAAAGCCTGCTCCAGCATCCCCACGGCCCGCTTGACACCGGCACAGAATCCGCTCGGCTCCACCACAACAATACGGTTCAAGGGCATATTACGCCTCCGTCAGTCTGGAGCCGTGATAAGGTTGGCGGCGATAAGTCCTGACTGATAGATGGTAGGCAGGCCGCTGCCGGGATGAGTCCCGCCGCCCACCAGATAGCAATGTTCGAGTTCCTCAAAGCGGTTGCGCGGGCGCAAATACAGCATCTGGGAGAAGTTATGCGCCAGGTTAAAAGTCGCTCCGGCATAGACGCTGTATTCATCCTGCCAGTCCTGCGGGGTGAGCATCTTCTCGGCCACGATGTGTTGACGTAGGTCCGGCATCCCGCCGCGGCTCTCCAGGGCATCCAGCACCCGTTCGCGGATAGCCACCGCCTCGTGCGGCCAGTCCACACTGCCGCGCAAGTTAGAGCTGGGCACCAGGATGTAAACCGCAGACTGCCCGGAGGGAGCCAGGCTGCCGTCGGTGATGCTGGGATTATGCACATAGAACGAGAAGTCCTGGGAAAAACTGCCGCCGTTAAAAATCTCCTCGACATTCTTACGGTAATCGCGGGCGAACACAATCGTATGATGGGGAATCTGGTAGAGTTTATCCACCCCGAGATAGAGCATAAAGGTCGAGCAGGAGAAGCGTTTTTTGGCCAGCTGTTCGGGGGAATATTTCCGCAACACTCCGGGCGGCACCAAATTTGTCATCGCGTGAGCGAAGTCGGCATTGATAATCACCTCGTCGCCATGAATTTCCCGGCCGTCTTCCAGGATCAGCCCGCGCACCCTGCGGCCATCCAGCAGCAGACTGCGCACCGGGGCATTCAGATGCAGCCGCACGCCGTTGCTGGCTGCGGTCGCGGCCATTTGCCCGGAAATGCGATTCAGACCGCCCAGGACATGGTAGATGCCGAAATGGTGCTCAATATACGGGATAATAGCGAAGAGCCCCGGGCATTCCCAGGGTGACATCCCCAGATATTTGGCCTGAAAAGTGAAAGAGAGGCTCAGCTGCGGATCAGTAAAGTACCCGCTCAGCAAATCGTACAGCGATTTGCCCGGAGCCAGGTGTGGCAGGGCTTTGAGCAGCCGCAGCGAGAACATACTGCCAAGGGTATGGCATGGCTGTTCCAGGCAGGAATAAAGCCGGGCGAAGCGCTTGCCCTCGCGAGCCAGGAAACGCTGGTAAGTCGACTCCCGGCCCGGAAACACGCGGGCGATTTCCTGCTGCATCGCCGCCTGGTCCGCAGTGGGTTCAAGCCGGCGGCTGTCAGCAAACTGCAGCCGGTACATCGGGTCCAGGCGCTTGAACTGCAGCAGGCTGCCACTGTCGGCTCCAGCTTCTGCAAACACCTTATCCAGAACCTCCTTCAACATCAGGAAGGTCGGTCCCAGGTCGAAATGAAAATCACCTAGGGTAATCCTGGCATTGCGGCCGCCGACTTGGGGCTGTTTCTCAAAAACCTCTACTTCGCAGCCTCTTTTACCCAGAATCATCGCGGCCGTCAAGCCGCCCGGCCCGGCACCGACTATCAGCACACGCCTTGCTTTCTGCAGTGTCATCTTTACTTGTCCCCCAGGTTGATAATCAGCACCATCCGGATAATGGATTTTATGCACAGCACACGACATAGTGTTATTCTAAGTCCTTGCAGTGAAAAAATCAAGACCCGGACCGCAGTTCGGCTGATACAGGGCAAAAAATGCGTCTCCACGCAGGCAATATCGCCTCTGCAACAGCACCTCTGCCGGGCGCGGCAACTCGCGCACACATTGCGGATTTTCCGGCAGGCATTATATTTCCTGAGCAGGACCGCCCTGCGAACCACAACCCACCTGGACAGATAATATGAACAACAGCACAAATCCCCCACCCCCACGACCCCGGAAATCGCCCTGGCGCTGGCTCAAATGGTGCTGCCTGACGCTGCTGCTGGCGATCCTGACGGTCGCGGCCGTGGGCTGGCTGTTTTTTCAGCAGCAGCGCCGGCAATGGACGGATGAACAGCCCATGGCCATCGCTGCGCCCGCTGCCGACGGCCTCCGCCGGGCCGAGGCCGAGAGGCTGTACCGGGATACGCGGCAGGCCTTGGAACGCGGCCAAAAAACCCAACTCAGCTTCGACAGCCAGCAGTTGAACGCCGTGCTGTCGCAAGCGCCGGAATTTCAGAATCTGCAGCAAAAACTCTCCCTGCAGCTCCAGGGCGATAAACTGCTGACCCGGATGTCGCTGCCCCTGGATGAGGTCCCGGGTTTCCAGGGCCGGTACTTGAATGGCGATTTCGTGTTCTCGCTGCAGGTTGACCAAGGCACACCGGCCATCAAACTTCTGTCTGGCAATGTCCACGGCCAGCCCATCCCGGACCGATTTCTGCAGCAGCTGAACCAAATCGGTCAGCAGCAGCTGGTGCAGCGCCTGGGCTCCCGGGTCGACCTCAGTCAGGTTGAGAGTCTGCGCCTGGAAAACAGCCAGCTGATTCTGAAACTCCGGGGCAAGCAACCCTGAAGCGGACAAAAATTCCCCCGTCAGGGCCAAGTTGGCAGCAAAAACACCCTGCGGAGCAAGAAAAAACCGGTTCACGCATTACATTTACTGACATTCTGCGAGTCACCGGTCAATTCAGTCAAGTGGTTCTTCTGCATGCCAGCTTGGGTCATTAATTTAATCATATTGTGGCTGTCCCAATTCTGTGCTGCCATCGGCTTCTCGCTGTCCCTGCCCTTCGCACCGTATTATATCCAGACCCTGGGGGTGACTGACCCCGGCATGGTCAAAATCTGGACCACGGTGGTGACTGCCGGAGCACCCCTGACCATGGCCCTGGTATCACCCTTGTGGGGCTGGCTGTCCGACCGCCATGGCCGGAAACCGATGGTATTGCGGGCGACCTGGGGGGCCGGGGTCATCCTGTTTGCCGCCGCCTTCGCACCTAATGTCTATGTCTTTGTCTTCCTGCGGACCATGCAGGGGATGTTCTCCGGGGTGGCCTCGGCAGTCATCACCCTGGTGGCCTGCAATACCCCGGCCCAGCGGCAGGGACTCGCTCTGGGCAGTTTGGGCTCAGCCCAGTTCTCCGGGCACATGTTCGGAATGTTCATCGGCGGCTTTATGGCTGAGCAATTCGGCTACGCCAATACCTTCCTGATCTCCGGCATCATCCTGGCCGCCACCGGGCTGTTGGTCTGGCTCTTCGTGAAAGAAAAATTCACCCCCCCGCCGCCCCCCAGCAAAGCTCAGCAGCGTATGCCCTGGCGGGAGAAATTCGCGGCTCTGGGGCCGGGCACACTGCTGCTGGGCCTGATTCTGTGGATGAGTGTCACCCGGCGCATGGACGGCGGGCTGCTGGCAATCTATATTCAGGAATTATATGGCGGTCTGGAAGGCGTGGCCATCTGGTCGGGGATCATCAATGCCAGCGGCAGCCTCGGAGCGCTGCTCTCCGGCATCCTGGCCAGTCTGCTGATTGACCGCCTGCAGCCGCGGCGCATGATGACCCTGGCCGCCGCGGGCGCAGCTGCCAGCATGCTCTTCCTGGGCCTGGCCACCAGTCACCAGATGCTGATTCCGGCCCGTTTCCTGCTGATGCTGTTCCTGGCCAGCTTCGACCCCACCCTCCAGGCCTGGCTCTCCAGGGTTACTCTGCCCAGCAAGAAAGGAGTGGTCTTCGGACTGGCGCAGACCGCAAAATCGACCGGCATGACCATCGGCCCCTGCCTGGGCGGCATCATTGCCTGGGCCTGGTCCACCCGGCTGGTGTTCTGGACTGCGGCGGCGATGTTCCTGCTGCTGATCCCGCTGGTGGGGATGATTTCCGAACGTCTGAACCGACGCATGCACGCGGCCGAATGACGGTCGGATTACAATTTTTTGCCCGGCCCGGCCCATTGCAGCAGTATTTATTCTGTTCTGCGGCAAAATCAGCAGTTCCCGCCGCCACGGCTAAGAAATAGGCCTCTTTCCCGTCATATCATCAAAACGCATCATCGTGAAAGTGCCTGTGCCTGATGTCGACACCGGAAAACCAGGAATGCCGCTTCGAGAATATGATCCTGGAGCATCTGCCCGTGTTCCGCAGTCTGTCCCGGCGCATTCTCAACAACCCGGTCGAAGTCGACGACGCAGTACAGTCGGCACTGCTGAAAGCCTGGCAGCAACGACACAGTTTCCGGGGCCAAGCCCAGCTGGCCAGCTGGGTGGCCAGAATTGTCATCAACGAGAGCTATGACCGGCTGCGCCGACAACAACAGGAACAGCTGGTGGAATTCACCAATACTGACCTGCCGGCAGCGGAACCCTCCCGGGAATGGGAATTGCAGCGGCTCGACCAGGCCATCGCTGAACTGCCGGAACTCTACCGCCAGACGGTGCATATCGCTATCCTGGCGGGATACGACACTACCACCGCCGCCGCAATGCTGGACTGCAGCCCGAATACACTGTACCAGCGCATCCACAAGGCCAAAGAATTACTACACGAGGCTTTGCAAAATGACCACCCCGAAAATTGATGCCCTGCTGGAGGCGCGCGCCAGGATAACCCCGCCGGCGACGGGATACCAGCCGACCCGGGAATTCATCGCTGCTTTCAGGCAGCTGCGCCAGCGTCGACGCACGCTGCTGCGCCGGTACTGGGTTGCCGCCGCCGCCGCTCTGCTGATTCTGCTGACCTGGCCCTGGAGAACCCAGGAGCGGCCATCGGCAGCCTCCGCCGGCAGGTCCGACTGCACCGCCCCGTCGGAACGTCTCGCGGCCGCAGAGCGGCATTTCGGTCCCGCCGCCGGGCTCCTGTTCGTAAATGACGACCTGCTGGTCTTTGAACGACAGGACGCAGACCGGGCCAACCACTACCTGGTAACCATAGAAATCCTCGCCTCCGGCGGAGTAAAACTGGCCCGTCTGGAGTTCGCCACCGCCGGTGATGACTACATCGTCCTCGAGGACGAGAGGATCAACGGCAGAATCTTCCTGGTCCACAGCGACAACCAGAACGCAGTGCTGGAACTTTCCCTGCACCTGCGCAATGCCGGCCGGGGAAATATCCACCTGGATGAAATCATGGCCCTAGAACAACGCAACGCCACCCTGGCCCTGAGCGACGGCACCCGCCTGCGAGTGGACTTCTGCCGCCGGGAATCGTAGCCCCCCCCCCGATGATGGCAAACACCAGAGCCACCATGGTCTGGCCGCTGCTCCTGAGCACGGCATTAGTCCTTCTGACCGAAGTGACGCTGTCCGCGGCACCGTTGCGGCTGGCGCTGCTGGGCGAACCCCGGGAATTGCTGGACCTGCTCAGCGCCGAATTATCCCAAAACCCGGCAGTGCAGCTGCTGGAGCGCGCCGAAATTGAACTGGTGCTGCAAGAGCACCGTCTCGCGGCCAGCAATGTCGAGCAATTGCTGCGCCTCTTCCCGCATACCGACCTGCTGGCGCTCTTCTCCCAGGCCTGGGACGGCAAAAGCGGGCGGATGCTCGTGATCAATGCCCGGAACAGCCATCGTCTGGCTGACTGGCCTTGGGCCGGCTCAGCTGCCGCAAACAGCGCTGAATGCGCCAGGGCAATAGGCCTTTCCCTACATAAGCTGCAGGCCGAGGCACCGCTCTGCCTGGCCATAACCCAGCTGCGCCAAGTCGCGATCGATATCCAGCAGAACAAGGCCCTGTCCGACTGGAAGACCGCTTTTGAACGCCAGCTGCTGGAACGGCCGGAAATCCAGCTGCTGGAGCGCGAGCACCTGGGGATGGTCACCGATGAGCGCAGCCTCACCCAGCAGACTTTCGCTTTGACCAGCTCCACCCGGCTGTTGCAGCTGGAATGCGAGACCGGCGAGAACCACACCGTCGTAAACCTGAAGCTCTTCTGCACCGATACCGGCGGACAGGTGCTGCTGCGCCTGCAGCAGAGCGACATCCTGCGCCAGCCCGCGGAAACTCTTCCCCAGCTGGTGGACAAGCTGGTTTCAGGCTTGCTGGCCTTGCCGCCAGTCTCTCCCATCGCCAAAAGGGCAGAAGCAGAGGCCGAAACCTTTTATCAGAGCTGCCTCAACAGTACCCTGAGCCGGGAAGAGACCCTGCAGAAAGTCCAGGCCGCGGTGGCGCTCGCTCCTGACCATGAGACCTACCGCCACGCCGAAATCAGCGCCTCCGCCTTCAAGGTCTACCAGATTGGCAAACCCGAAGGGCTGCAGGAGGCCCGCCGGCTGCTGGCGCTGGTCCGCAAATTCCAGGCCGACTTCCCCCGCACCACTCTGCCCTACCTGCCCGACCCGGCTCTGCGCGAGCTCAGCCACCTCGGCAGCGCCACCCTCGCGCGGCTCGCGGCCTCGCGCGTGCGCTCCAACAGCCAACAAATCCAGTTCCTGGAGCAGTTCATCCCCGATCTGGAGGAATTCTTTGCGGAAATCCGCCCGCTGATCCGGCAGGATCTGAAGCGCAATCCGGCTTATGCCTGGGAATCCGCGGATGGCCTGAGCGCCCGGGAACTGCATAACTACCGGCAGTACCTGCAGCAATTCTATTTCTCTTACCACCTTTACCTCGACCGGGACCTCTGGCTGCAGGAATATTTTGCTGATTATCAGCAGTTGCTGCAGCTGATGGAACAGGAAAATCTGCAAAGACCGTATCTGCACAAAAAATACTTCGAGGGATTCCTCCCCTACCATAAACTCATCGGGGATGGGGACACGACTTTCCAGCGTTTCCTGGCGCAGGACCAGACCTTCCTGTCTTTTCTGGAAAACAGCACCCTGCCCTTTGGCCGGACCAATGCCCTGGAATTGCGCGCCGTGCTGGAGCTGCTGCAAAATACCCCTTACCCCGGCAAATTCCCCGCGATTCTGCGCAAATTCTTCACAGCCATGGAAGAAATCTGGCCGGACTGTTTTGCGGACTACCAAGCCTGGCAGCGCATCCTCACCTCCGGGTGTTTTCCCATCCTCTGCCGGAAGTACTATCAGCAACCCGAAAATCAGGCTCTGCGCTGCCTGGATGAATTCCTGGCCCGCGCCCCGGCCGCAGACCTGCTGAAGTTGCTCGCCGACGCCTGCCAAAGCAACGGCGACGACCAGGCGATAGCGGCTTTGCTGCCGCATGCCGCGCAGATACAGGAGTTGAATTACCGCTATTTGACCGAATACAAAATCGCCAATTCCCTGCGTGATCTTTCCTTCGTCCTCTGGGAAGCGCCTTATTTTGCCACCCGGGCTCCCGGGGAGCGTTTTGTCTTCCGGCTGACCGCCCCACAGCAGGAGCTGCTGGCGGCCATCAACCGCCCCTGCGGTCTGCAATCCGGCCGCTTTGAGGACGGCTTGCAGCACGACGCCCCGCTGGTCTGCTGCCACGCCGTCCAAGATGGCGAGGGGGTACTGCTCTTTCTGGGCCAGGCCGGCAGTTATCCCCTTACTCCCCGGGCACACTTGGCCAGCATCTCGCCAAATAGCCAAATGAAGATGCTGCCGTACACTGTACCGTTTGACAACCGGGCGGTCTGGTATGGCGAAGATGATCGTTATGACCTGTATGGTCTGGATTGCGACCAGCAATACATCGTGCTCTGCAACCACTGGGAAACAGTAGTCATCGAACGCACTTCCGGACAGACCTGGAAATTCCGCCATGCGGTGTCGCCGCTGAACGGCCTGAGGCTCCAGGATGGTCGGATATACCTCCTTGGCGCGAATACCTTCCAGTCCCTGGACCTCCGGGGCGAGAATCGGAAAATCCATTTCAACCAGCAGCGTCTCGATAAGCTCAATGCGCTGGACGAGGGCGGCCAGGCCAGCAATCTGACCGCCATCGGCGGCGGCCGTCTGCTGTTCAAGGTCACCCACAAGCTCCCCCGGGAAGTCTGGGGCCGGGAGGAAATCTGGCTCTATGACGCCACTGCCGACAGCCTGCGCCGACTCCTGGAATTGCCGCCCCGGCAACATTACTCCCTGTCGGCAGTCCAGGGGCAGGTGCTTCTGCTGACGGTACAGAAACTGCGCAGCAGCATCCAGGTCCTGGACCCGGCGGATGGGCAGCTGCGGGTCATTGCCACCCCGCCGGCCAAAGACGAATGGCGGCCAGCCAAACACCAGCTCAATGGCGGTGATACCAACGGACCGCTCGCCTACCCGTTTGTCCTGGACGGAGAATACCTCTGGTGCGGCGGCTTCTACCCCGCAGCCATCAATCTCGCCACACCAGAAACTTCGCCGCTGCTGTGGCTGCCCACCTGCAAGGCGGTCTGCAAAGTGGGCCGCCGGGTCTTTTTTCTGCGCCACAACTACTGGTTCAGCGTCCCAAGCCCGGACGGTACTGCCGCCGTCTTGCGCCAAGAATGATTCTGACGGTTCTTCCTACAGGAGGGTCCAATGCACACCAACCTCGTCCGGCCTTTGCTCCTGGGGCTGCTGACCGCCCTGAGCCTGGCCGCCGCCGAAATGCTGCCGCAGCTCGAACTCTGGTCCGGCCGGGAACAGGTGCTGCCGTTCCCGGCCGGCCAGTCCTGGAAATTGCTCTCAGACCACGGCCGGGAGCTCGCCGGCGGAGCCGCTTCGGACCAGCTCCGCATCACCCTCCCGCCCCTGAACCCTGCCTGCACCGAGACCGCGATGCTCGTGATCGACAACCGCGAAACCGCGCGAATCAGAATCTGGCCGCCGCAGATTCTGGCTGGCCTGGAAGCCGATTTCAGGACTGCCGACCACAACGTCCGCAACGCTTTGCAGGATAACGGCCTGCAACCCCGGTCAGACGCGAAGCACGCCTGCGCCGTCAGCATCGTCAGCTCTGCCGAAGCGGCCGAAGCCATCCCGGGGCTGAGTCTGTTCTTTGCCCAAAAACGCGATTTTCCACTGTCCGTTGCCGCTGTCTGGACGGATTTTTCCTGCCACCGTGCTAAGAAACCCGGCTGCCTGGGCGTCTTATTTGCAGACACTCGAGAAATCATCGATTGCCGGGGCCGTCTCTCATATATCAGGCTATATGCAGGGAAGCCGGAAAATGGCAGCCGCATTCGGCCGCAATTGGTTATCTTTACCCCGGATTTCGATTTTACGGCTATCGACAACATAATTCTCCTCCACACCTTAATCAAGGAATACAAACCATGAACCGCTGTACCTCACTGTTGCTAGCTGCGGCATTTGCGCTGCTGCCCGCTCTCGCCGCCCAGAACGCCGCCGAAGCAGAACCAATCCTGGTACCCACGCTTGCGGTGCTGCCCTTCGAGGCCCGCGGCCCGCAGGCCGATAATAACCAGACTGGAAATTCCGTCGCAGACCTGCTCTTCATCAGTCTGCTGGAGAGCGGCATCTGCAATCTGGTGGAACGTGCTAAACTGGACCAGGCCCTCAACGAGCTGCATCTCTCCGCCGTTGGGCTGGTGAGCCCGGAATCACAGCTGCAGCTGGGCCGGCTGGTCGGCGCGAAAATCCTGATTTCCGGCTCGCTGTTCGAGGCCAGCGGCAAAAAATATCTGGTGGCCAAGATTATCGGCACTGAGACCAGCCGGGTGACAGGCTGCAGCGCCAGCGGCAGGGGCGAATATCTGGCGCTGGTGCCTGAGCTCTCCGGCAAAGTGGCAAAAGCGCTGGAGAAGGACAGCACGAAGCTCCTGCCGCCTAAACTGTCCTTGTTTTCCGCGGCTGACAAGTTGTCCGCCGTCAAAGGCCGGCAGCGCAAAATCTATCTGAACATCACCGAAGATATCAACCTGGCTACCCCTGACCCGGCCTCGGAAATCGAGTTGCAGAAGCTGCTGCTGGCCCTGGACTTCGAAATCGCCAACACCCAGGCGGAAGCAGATTTTGCCATCACTTGCGAGGCCGTGGCCAGCAATGCAGGGCAGTACCAGAAATTCACCAGCGCCGCCGCCCGGGTCGAGCTCTCGGTGCATGAAAGCAAAAACCACCGCCTGCTGGCCACCGGCGCGACCAAAGAGACCGTCGCCGCGGCCAGCTACATCAGCGCCGCCAAAGACGCCATCGCCCAAGCGACTCTGCGCCTGGCTGGTGAACTGCTGCAATGCCTGCAGTAAAACCGACGGAGCTCCCCCCGACAATGAAGATTTTATGCTTATGCCTGCTGCTGACTGCCCTGCCCGCGCTGACCGCACCCCCGGTCAAGGTGGCACTGCTGGCTCTGGACCGCAACGCGCAAAACCTGACCGACCTCGCCCTGGCTGAACTCTCTGCCGAGGAACACATCACCTTCCTGGAACGCTCGGAAATCGCTGCCATCCGGAAAGAACTGCAGCTGGCCACGGCGGCTGACTTCGTACCCGACCCGCGGCTCATGCAGAACGCGCAGGTATTTGCCATCCTGCACAAGAGCGACTTTGTCGCGTTCGAAGCCCGGACCGGAGCACGGTTGCTGGACCAGCCGGCCGCAGACCTCGCGCAACTCTGCACCGCCATCCGGGCGGCCGGGCACAAACAGCAGTCCTTCACGGCCGGGGAGATGCGCAAGCTGTCCTTCCTGCCCCTGCTGCCGGCCAATCTGTCTGATCGCCAGGAGGAATTGGCCCGGCAGGTTGAGACTATCCTGCTGCGCGGCCTGGGAAACCGTGACCATACTGTGCTGCTCGAACGCCGCCATCTGCTGCTGCTGCTGGAGGAGCCGGGACAAGGCAGCCGTGATCTCACCCGGGATTTGTTCGCCGGCGCCGTAGTCGTCCGCATGACGGCGCTGCCGGACCCGCAAGGCGGCATCCGCCTGCGCCTGCAATTCCACTCCCCGGACGGCCAAACCCTGCTCGCGGAAGATACTGCAGTGTTCCGGGACTCGCCAGACCTGGACCAGCAATGCGAAAAGTACCTCTCCAAACTGGCCATCCCCGCCTGGGAGGCTGCGGACAAAACCGGCGAGGCACACAATTTCATCCGCGAAGCCTGGTTCGCCGTCTCGCATTCCCGGCAAAATGAGGCCATCGCTTCCGCTGCCAGCGCTGCTGCCCTGGACGCCGCGCACGAAAAAGAGCTCTGCCGGATCGCCGCCAGCGCCGCCCGGGCGCTCTGGGACCAATCCACTCGCCCGCCCGCAGAACGCTGCCTTGCCGCCTTGAAAAACTTTACCCTCGCCACCCGGCTGGCGACCAAAAACGCCATCTTCCCCCGGGCCCTGTCCGACTCGGTCCGGTACGCCATCGCCTTGCCGGCGCAAGCCGATTTCGCCCGCCTGCTCCAGGAACGGCAGCAGGAATTGCGCGCCGCGGTCGAGTCGATGCTCCAAACCCGCCTGCGCACCCTGGCCGAACTGCAGCGGCTGGCCGAGCTGCCCGGCGAAAAATGGCCCGAGCGACTGTTCGCCCTGGAAGCCAGAGCCGAGTACCTCCGCGAGCTCTGCCGAGTGGCCGAAATCCAATGGGATTACTCGTACTGGGAGCGCTATGTCTATCCCGTACTGGAGAGTTATATCGGCGAAACCAATACGCTGCTGCCGGAGCTGCTGCGCTATGAGGCCCTCGCCTGGGGCGAGAAGATGAAAATCTGCGGCCAGGCAAAATACCGCTCCCGCCGGGTGCCGCAGCTGCGTCAGAGCCTGGACCTGCACGTGGTCGACCGCGACCTGGCCCAGTTCTTCCACTTCCGGCTTGCCGACCACGACCTCGCCAATCAGGCAGTATACCGCCGCACCATGGAACTGCTCTGCACTTCTCGGATTTTACAGTTCGCCCTCCGGGGCCAGGGCGGGCTGCTGCGGTTGCAACTGGGTGTGAACTCGCCCGCTGAACTCAGCGCGCGGCAACGGCAGGGACAGCTGCCGCCCCCCGCTGTTTGGGCGGAATTCCGGGCCAATATCCTGGCCGTGTTTGCGCACTGCGAGCTGCTGGGCCCGGCTTCCACCACTCTGCATAACCTGGAGCAGATGCTCGGCGTCGACCAGGACCTGGAATTCCGTCTGCAGGTCCAGCAATTATGCCAGCAGCGCTTTGCCTGGTACAATCCCTGGCTGAATGATCTGATCAATGGGCACCAGGCCTGGAGCCCGCTGGAATGCCGCCAGGTCCACCAGAAACTCCAGGGCTGCCTCCAGGAAGCCGCGCAGGACCCGCGTCTGGAAAAGCCGAGCGGCACCGCCAACCGGGCCTATGTCGAGAAATATCTGCGCGGGCTCCTGACCCAGCTGGAGAAGCAACATCCGGAACTGCTCGCGGAGGCTGACCGGCCAGCACCCCGCAACCCTTTCGCCCAGACACTCCGCCCCCTGGCTGAAGCCGGCGAACTGACCCAGCCCATCATCTTCGGCTTCGACCAAGGATGCATCTACTTGGGGGAATATCAGGAAAAGAGCTGCCAAATCGTGAAAATCGACCCTGGTGCGGGTCTTTCGGTCAGCAAAGGACCGTCCCACCCGCACCAAATTCCCTGGCAGGGCCGGCCGATCCAGGCCGCAATCCTCAAAGACTACCTGGCTGCCCACAACGGCGGGTACGTGTTCCTGTTCCCCAAAGATAATTCCCCGCCGGAAATCCTGGATTTCCGCTCCTACTTCCAGCGCCGCTGCCATGCCCTGGTCGCCGCCGCTGACCGGCTCTTCCTGTCCTTTGACGGCCAGGACGGTTATCCGGGCTCGGTACTGGAGTACAATGTCAACACCAGGGAAACCACGGTGCTGGTCTCGACCCTGGACCGCACCGTCGAGTGGCCCCTGCAGGGCCTGCAGGAGCCTTACCCCATCCGCACCCTGCTCTGCGATGCCACCGGAAAAAGGCTGATTACGCTCCTGCCGGACCAACCACCCCGACCGGGACAAATCACGTACCAGCTGCGATTGCAGGAATATGCCTGGGAAACGCGAAAATGGCGGGCCATCTCTGGCCTGCTGCCCATAGTCAGCACCGAGTCGTTCCATAAAATCCTGCTCCAGGACGGTCAGCTCTATCTGCTGCTGGAGAAAGGCCTGGGGCGCATCAATCCCAGCGGCGATTGGCAGCCGGCGTTCCTGCTGGAGGACCGCAGCCGGTTCGTCGAGCGCCTGCCGAATTACGGACCTGTATTCGCAGCAGTTCGCGTGGATTATTCGCAATGCGCTGCGGCGGCCCGGAAATTCGCCGGCCGCGAATTCGCCAATCTCTACTTCACTCATTGCTCCGGCCGCTGGCTCTTCGCCCGGGAATGGTTGCTCGCACGGGACAACGCCGCGCTGATTTTCATCACCGCGATTCCCCCGATCGCAACCGTCCTGGACGGGAAATACGTCCTCTGCGCTCCTCAACCCGACTGCCGTGAACTCCTGTTCGGAGTCCTGAAAGAAAACGCGGAACTGCTGCCGGCCACCCCCTGACCGCCCAGCGGCAAACCAGTACCATGATGTCGGCCGACGCAAAACCGGGCGGTTACCGCTGCCGCCTTGGTCTCGGCGCGGTTCACCTCATCATGATACGCCCGGAATTCTCAGATTAATTACAGGGCGAGTGGAAAAATATTCATCATTACGGCAGATAATCATCTCCCGAATAACTTTGTGCCATTTGCAAGTTATATTATTGCCCTGCAGACAATCCGGCGGCAGCCGAGTGGCTGTCTTTGCGGGGTTGTGCGTAGTCAAACCAAAAAAAAGGGGGATGTCGCAATGAGCTTTTTCAAAGAATTCAAAGCCTTTGCCATGCGGGGCAATGTGATTGACATGGCAGTCGGTATCGTTATTGGCGGAGCTTTCGGCAAAATCGTCTCGTCTTTTGTGGCTGACGTTGTCATGCCGCCACTGGGAATGCTGCTGGGCAAGGTCAATTTTACCGACTTGGCCATTACCCTGAAGGAGGCGGTGCCCGCGACCGTGGAGAATGGGAAGGAAATCGCGGCCGTGGCTGCAGTAACCCTGAATTACGGCAAATTCATTCAGACCACAGTTGATTTCATTATTATCGCCTTCGCCATCTTCTTGGTCGTCAAAGCGATGAACACCCTGAAACGCAAAGAGGAAGCCGCTCCGGCCGCACCGCCGCCGCCACCGGCACCCAGCAAGGAAGTGCTGTTGCTGACGGAAATCCGCGATCTGCTGAAAAAATAACCCCGACTGCTCCCAAAGCCCCGCCTGGGCGGGGCTAATGCAAGGCCGGCGCACTGCTACAGTGCACCGGCCGTTTTTTTACCGGCAAGAAAGCTCCTCCCGGCAGTGCCCTCTTGATTCTTGCCATCTTGGCAGTACATCCGCTGGAATGGTGCACGCGCCGGCGCCATCGCCCCTCGGGGCTAAGGTCCTGCCGGGATGATAATCCCAGGAGCGCTCACTCCGTGACGTCGCGCATTTGCAGGT
>JAAYYJ010000276.1 GCA_012515455.1 Oligosphaeraceae bacterium | reverse complement strand
CCGGATGGCCCGCGGGCGGCTCCCCGCCTCTCGGCTCTGGCCACCGCGCTGCTGATCCAGAATCAGGTCGGCATGGAGGCGGTTCTGCATGTCTGCTGCCGGGACCGCAACTATATCGGGCTGCAAGCTGATCTGCTCGGCTGTGCCGCTTTAGGCTTGCATAACCTGCTGTTTATCACTGGCGACCCGCCCAAACTGGGCAACTATAGCTTCGCTTCCGGAGTCTTTGACACTGACTCCATCGGCCTGGTAAAACTCCAGAAACATCTGAATCAAGGCGTAGACTTGGGCGGGCAGAGCATCAAACCGCCGACCGCCGCAGTCATCGGCGTGGGAGCCGATCCCAGCGCCATCGATTTCCAGCGCGAAATCGACCGCCTGCACCAGAAGGCCGCGGCTGGCGCGGAGTACATCACCACTCAGCCCGTCTTCGATATCGCAGCCCTGCAGCGCTTCCTGGAAGCCGTGGCGGATTTGCACCTGCCGGTCATCGCCGGCATCTGGCCTCTGGTCAGCCTGCGCAATGCGTTGTTTATGAAGAACGAAGTCCCCGGGGTGCAGGTCCCCGACAGCGTGGTTGCCCGCATTGAAGCGGCCGAGAGCGCAGAAGAGCAGCTCGCGGCCGGCATCGCCATTGCCCGCGAGGCCGTGCAGGCCGTGCGCGGTCTGGTCGCCGGAGTGCAGGTCAGCGCCCCCCTGGGTAATGTCCAGGCCGCTCTGGCGGTGCTGGGCAAATAAGACCGGCTGGCAAATGTTTGCATTCCGGGCCGCGGGGGCCGAATTGCCGCCGCGGCCCTGTTCTGCCGCAGCCTCTGGCGGCAATAAATAACTGGATGTGCCGGATGGACCGTCATAATCCGTAGTAAGGCTCCGCGTTTGGAGACTGGGATTGGTGATCAGGAGTATCAATGTCGAAAGTTAAGAACAAGGTCAATGTCGCAATGGTCGGGATCAGCAAACGCGGCAGTGGTTTGCTGGGCTTGCTGCTGGAGATGGACGATGTGAATGTCATCGGCGTCAGTGACCTCTATCCGGACCGCCTCGAGGCAGCCCGGGAAAAAGTCATCGCGGCCGGCGGCAAGGAACCCCTGGCGGCCAGCGATTACCGCCGTCTGCTGGAGCTCAAATCACTCGACGCGGTGATCACGCCCTCGTCCTGGACCTCGCATGCGCAAATCTGTATTGATGCCATGCTGGCGGGAAAATACGCGGCCACTGAAGTCGGCGGGGCGACCTCGGTTGAGCAGTGCTGGGACCTGGTCAAGACCTCCGAGCGCACCGGCGTACCCTGCATGCTGCTCGAGAACTGCTGCTACGGCCAGGAAGAAATGACTGTCCTGAATATGGTCCGCAAGGGCTTGTTCGGGGAGCTGATTCACGCCGAGGGCGGTTACCGCCATGACTTGCGCGATGAGGTCTGCAAAGGTCGGGAGAACCGCCATTACCGCCTCTCTAACTACATGCATCGCAATGGCGACGTCTATCCCACCCATGATTTGGGCCCCATCGCCAAATATCTGGATATCAACCGCGGCAACCGCATGATTTCCCTGACTGCCACCGCCACCAAATCCCGCGGTCTGAATGCCTGGGCCCATAAGAACAAGGGTGAGGATTCGGACCTGGCCCAGTATGATTTCGTCCTGGGCGATGTGGTGACCACGGTGATCAAATGCGCCCATGGTGAGACCATCACTCTGACCCATGACACCTCGCTGCCGCGGCCCTACTCCCGCAGCAACCTCCTGCAAGGCACCAAGGGTATCTGGATGGAAGACAAGCACGGAGTGTATTTCGACGGCATCAGCCCCACCCCGCATACCTGGCAGGACCTCAAGGAGTACTATGACCAATACGAGCACCCGCTCTGGAAGCGCTTCCGCCAGGAAGGCGTCAAAGGCGGTCATGGCGGCATGGACTGGCTGGTCTTGCGGGCGTTCCTGGAAGCGGTCAAGACCAAAACTCAGACCCCGATCGATGTCTATGACACTGCCGCCTGGATGGCGGTGACCTGCCTCAGCGAGGACTCCATCGTCACCGGCAGCCAGCCCATCGCCATTCCCGATTTTACCAATGGACGCTGGTTCGCCCGCGAGGCGATTGTGGAAGGGATGTACTGCTTGGACAAAGTCTGCGACGAGTTGTTCTGAACCATGGATGATTCCGCCTGCCAATGTGTGCCTGACCTGCAGCGCGAACAGCGTATCGGCTTTGCCGAGGTGGTGTATTGTGCTGGCAAGAGCGACGGACAGCTCCGGGAAGTCGCCCGGGCGCTGTTCGCCGCCCACCGCAATGTCCTGGCCACCCGCTGTTCCCCGCAGCAGTTCGCGCTGTTGCAGGAAGTCGATGCCAGGGTGCAGTACCACCCCAGCGCCAGAATCGCCTGCCTGCATGAGGACCGCACCCTGTATGGCCGGGGCGTGATCGCGGTGGTCTCCGCCGGCAGCACCGACGTGCCGGTCGCGGAAGAAGCCGCGGTCACCGCAGAGGTCATGGGGAACCAGGTAGAACGCCATTACGATATCGGGGTGGCCGGTCTGCACCGGCTCTTGGAGCGCCGCGAAGCGCTCGCCCGGGCCGCGGTGGTCATCGTGGTGGCCGGCATGGAAGGCGCCCTGCCGTCGGTGCTGGGCGGGCTGATTCCCGCACCGGTGATTGCGGTGCCGACCTCCGTCGGCTACGGCGCCAGCTTCCAGGGTCTGGCCGCCCTGCTGGGCATGCTCTGCTCCTGCGCCCCCGGGGTGACGGTGGTGAATATCGACAACGGCTTCGGGGCAGGCTATGCCGCCGCCCGCATCAACCGCAGTTGCAGCAATACCGCCCCCGACCGGAGCCACGCTTGAGGCGCGGTTTTTGGTTGCCTGCCTGCAGGCGCCCCTGACTCCTTCCGCCGGTAATAAGATGGGACCAGGATGATATGGCCAGCACGATGTTGCCCTTTCCTGAGCTGCTTTATTTTGGCTGGGGGTCGGTGCCTTCCGCCAAGCTGCACCAGCACGCTTTCTATCAGCTGGAGTTGTGCCGTTCCGGCGCCTTGCTCTGCCAGGCCGCAAGCGGGAAATTCCTGTTGCGGGAAGGTGACCTCTGGCTGATTCCCCCCGGTATCCGGCATCAGTTCCTGGATCAGGGCGAATATTCTTATCTGTCTTTGAAGTTCAACTGGGCGGCGCAATTGCCGGCCCGGATTAAATTCAAGGACGGCGTGACCGAATATTATATGCACGTCCTCTGGGACATCCTGCAGCAGAAGGTGCGCTTCTCGCCTTATTCGCCGGAAGGGAAAGCCATTATTGAAAACCACCTCTATGGACTGCTGCGGCACCTCTATGATGATGAACAGCAGGTCCCGCAGGAATCGTTTTTCATTATGCAGCTGCGCGAGGAAATCTGCAAACACGGCTACGAAGTCAATGTCGAACAGCTCGCCCAGTACTGCCAGTGCACCCGGGCACAGCTCAAGTACCGCTTCGCCAAGGAATGCCGGGGCAGTGGTAAAATCAAGCAGTTCATTAACCAGGTGTTGCTCGACCTGGCTCTGAAGCACCTCCAGTATTCGCCCCTGAAGGTCAGCAAAATCGCCGCGGAGATGCATTTCCCCTCCGTGTACGCTTTTTCCCGATTCATAAAACGAACCACCGGCAAAACACCCTCGCAATGCCGCCACCGAGATGAACAGAACTGAACCGGGGGCACCCAGATTTTCGCCAAATTGATAAAAATAACCGCCATTATGCTATTTTCATTTAGTTGCCGGGTTATATATTGATGCATGAGCATGGGGAACTCTGTTGCCACCGGCTGCACTTGGGTTATTTTTTACTTGCGGAGATTCACGATGTTAAAACAAAGCCTTTCTAGTCCCCGGGCGAGGTGTTTCACCTTGATTGAGCTTCTGGTCGTGATTGCCATTATCGCGGTTCTGGCCGGGATGCTGCTGCCGGCCTTGAGCAAGGCGAAGCGCAAGGCCCAGGCCATAACCTGTACTTCCCATCTCCGGCAGCTCGGGCAGGCGGTCTTTGGCTATGTCACCGATTTTGATGATTACTTTCCGGATGGAGTGGTGAATAACGCCACTTCCATAACTCCACAGAGCAACAAGATTGCCGAATATGTCGGGGCGAAGCGGCGGGGTTATGGTACTTTCCAGCTGACTTATTACGACAATGTCAAGAAGGTCTGGTACCCGACCATGAAAATCATTCTCTGCCCCAGCAGCGACTCCCCGTATGTCAATAGCCGTAATTACAGCTGGAATGTCCATCTCTGCGGCGGGATTCTGAGCAGTACTTATCAGCCCTACCAGCACCGGCAGATCACTGCAGTGGTGCATTCCGGGCGCATTCAGCTGATGGGCGATGGCGGCGGAGACATCTGGGGCGGATACAATACCCACTCGCGCGGAGCCAACACCGACCAGCTTGGCTCCGCTTATAGAAGCAACAGCACCATGCGCCGCCATGACCTGGCCGCCAATGTCATGTTTGTCGACGGGCACGTCGAGCAGGAACGCCGCACCCCGCCCTTGAAAAAATCCTTCAGCGAGAATTATTAACTCCGGGAGTAGAAGATGTGTGTCTCCAAACATAACCGCACAGTCCTGGTGTTGTGCGGCATGGTCCTGCCAGCGTTACTAGCCGGAGCAGAGATTGATTTGTTCCTCCCCGGCACAACCAGCTTCTCCTGCTATACAACCAGCTGGAAAGCCGGCAGCGACATGAATGCCGGCAGCGAAGTGGTCCAGCGCGATGGCCAGAATTACCTGAAGCTGACCTACCGTGGCACCCAGGGAACTGCCCGGGCCAACCTGAAAATTGAGCGGCCTCTCCCGGAGAATAAAACTCGCCGTCTGTTCTATCGTATCGCTTATGACGGCAGCGATCAGCCCCGTTTCCAGATTTCCGTCATCTTCCACCACGACCCCCGGGCGATTCTGGTGGGCAGCATCCTGCTGCAGCAGGGCGAGCATGACTACCGTTTTGAGCCCAGCTACCGCCGGGCTGAAGCATCCCTGAACCTGCACCAGGCCGCGAACGTGATCCTCGACTCCGGACCGGAGAATGCCGGCCGGAGCATCTTCCTGAAACGGGTTTTCCTGCAGGAGGAGGAATTGCAATTACAGCAATCCCGCGAGATGCCCATTCTGCAGCGCCGCCGCAGCGCAGAGGTCCTGCCGGACTTCCAACCCCTGTTTACAGGCAGAAGCCTGCAGGTGCAGGCCAAATACGATGAGCAGGCGTTATACCTGCACACCACTGCCAGTTTTGCCGGGCGCCCCCCTGTTGCGCTGGTCAAGCCCGGTGACAACCGGAACCGTCTCTGGCAGGACGAGCTGCTGGAGTTGTTTTGCTCCGGCGAACTCGACAATCAGTCGTATTTCCAGTACGTGTTCAATGCTGCCGGCGCAGAATGGGGCAGTTCCACCCATTACGATGTCACCGCTGCGGCAGTGACCAGGCACAGTGATTTCATCCCCGAGCATACCCGGGTCATGCGTCTGGAAGACAATGTCTGGCAAACCGAGCTGACTATCCCCTTCATCTCCCTGCGCAAGACTGAACGTGAGTTTATCAATTTCCAGATTGTGCAGAATATCAGCGCCGCGAAGGCCGACGTCTGGAATCCATCCGACAAGTATCCGCCGCCGCGCAATTACGGCCTGCTGTATTTCAATGCCCGGCCTTTCGGCGGGGGGACCAGCGAAATCCTCTCTGTGCGCTGCCTGGAATACGCCGGGATGGATAAGGCCGGTATTGCCATCGCCCTGAAAAACAGCGGGCAGGAGCCCGGCTGTCAGGCGAGGGTGCATCTGGTGGCGCCGGACTATTCCATCCTCAGCTCGGAACTGCTGCCTCTGGCAGAGTCTCTCACCCTCAACGGCTGCAAAAATCTGCCCGGGCTGTATTCCATCTACCTGGAAGTCCTCAACCAGGCCGGCTCACGCTTTGTGACCGGTATCAATTGCCGCAACGACCGGGAATTCCCAGACCGCAGCCGCGAGACTGTCCTCTGGCCTGTACCGAAAAAACAGCAGCTCAAGGCGGAAGTCAGCTGCGACCTGGCCGCCGCTCCAGTCATCAGACTGCCCGAGAACGCCAGCGAGCGGACCCGGCTGACCGCCAGGATGCTGGCCGGGCGTTTGCAGGGATACACCGGGCGGGAGTTCACCTTGTCCGGTCCCGGGCCGGGCGGCATCGCCTTGTCGCTCTCTCCCGGCGGACCACCGGAAGGCTACCGCCTGACAGTTACGGCCCAGGGCGTGAGCATCAGCGGCAGTGATGAACCCGGGCTTTATTACGGCGGTGTAACTCTGCTGCAGCTGTTGCTCTCTGGTTTCCAGCCCCGCAATACCATCCTGCCCGGCTGCGAGCTGGAAGATTACCCCGATCTGCCGGTTCGGACAGTCTGCCTGCTGCATCCCTGGACCTTCCATAACCGCCAGTTCAAGGATGTCCGTTCCATTGATTATCTGATCGACTGGGTGCGCAAATATGTGGCCGACAACAAGCAGAATGTTCTGGTCTGCGATTTGTCTTCTCTCATCCAGTACAAAAGCCAGCCGGAAATGAATGGCCCCCAGGCTATTTACAGCCTGGAGGACTTGTCCCGCCTGGCCCAGTGGTGCCGCGATCACTTCATTGAGCTGGCCCCGCGCTGGCAGCTGGGCAGCCACTCCGACTGGTGGCTGACTATCGCCCATCCCGAACTGCGGGAGAAGGGCGATCGCACCCAGGCCGATGTCACCCACCCGGACCACGACCGCATCGTCTTCAACTGCCTCCAGGAAGTCATCCAAGCCACCGGCGCCAAATATATCGGTGTCGGCGGCGATGAATGGTGGCATGCCCCCAAGAAGGATGAACAACCCGACCCGCTGCTGCGGGGGCAGACCCGGGCCCAGGCCTTTATGGCCTTCCATGAGCGCCTGGCGGAGTTCTGCCGCCGGCAGGGCGTACGCCCGATTATGCACGAGGATATGCTGGTGCGCTGGCACAACGGACACCGCTTTGAGGTCTCCGAACATCTCGAGCAGCTGCCCCGGGATTTCATCATCGCCATCTGGGCCTACCTGGACCGCAATGCCCTATTCTTTAGCGAAAAAGGCTTCGAGGTCTGGGTAACTCCTACCGGCATCAGCAATTATCCCGGCACCAACGCTCTCCCCCTGACCCGGGGCTTCGGCTGGAATATCTATGGCTTCTATACCATGTCATTCCGCTTCCAGCCCAGCTACTCCGCCGCCAATACCCTGGCCGCCGGATTTGCCTGGAATACTGCCGGCACCGGTCGGCAGACCCTGCCGGAGGCGATTGCCAATGGTTATCTGCCCACGGTCTGTCAGTTGCGGGCTATCAACCCGGCGCCGGCCGGTGGCAGCGCCATCATCCCCATTGCCGGCGAGGCCACGCTGAGCATCGCCAATATCCCTACCGCCTTCACCGGGCAAGTGTTGCCGGCAGAAGTACCCATCCCCGGCAAATTCGCCGAGCTGTTCTTCCTGCACCACATCAGCTGTCCGCCGGGTTATCCGGACCCGAAGCAGCTCGCCGGCTCCTGGCGGCAGTACCCTTACGGCGAGCCGACTGGAGCTTACCAGGTCCATTATGCGGACGGCAGCACGCTCAGCATCCCCCTGACCGTATTCGAGAATATCGGCTTCGCGGATGTCGCGGCCGAAAACACACTCCTGCTTGCCGGACGGGCGTTATACAACCGCCAGGACCCGGAAGACAGCAGCAAGCAAATCCGCTACTATCAGTTTGCCTGGAATAACCCTTTCCCGGACCGGGAAATCAGCAAAATTTCCTTCGTCCCCGAAAGCACCCGGGAGTTCAGGGTGCAGCTATACGCCATCAGCGGACGCCGCTAAGCAGGAGGAATGCAGAGCCACCGGCGCAGCGGGCGCTCCGGCGCAGGGACCGGGGCAGTAAGATTATGCAGGCAGCCCCGGCAGCCTGCTGCAGGTCATTGCCGCAGACTTATTCCACCGGTATTGTCACTGCCGCAGCCCTTGCCGCGCTGCCCGCGCCCGGCCCGGCTCCGGCTTGCGGACTGCGCCAGGATTTTCTTCGAAACTCACTAGCTCAAGAGACCACTATGGGGACACTTTTAACCCCGCACCTACTTCAATTCCTCTGGCGTTTTGGCATTTGGGCGGCCATCAACCTTGTCTTCCTGCTGCTGTTTTATCTGCGCATTTATGCCCTGGACCACAATTTCTATCCCACCACCAGTATCTTGGCGTTGGGAGCTTTGCTGGGGTGGTCCGCAACTGCAGCTGCCCTGGTCAGGGTCAAAAACGGCAGCATGCATCTCGGGTATGTGTTCCTGCCCTACCTGGCCGTTGCCGCCGACCTGCTGAATTCTCCCATGAAGAATCTCGCCTACTTCCTGTCGCAGTACTTTATCATTTTTACCGGCACCGCAATTTTGCTGCAGGTCCATTGCCTGCTGCCGGCGAAGCGCACTCAGTCACTGCCCTATCGTGTCTTCCGCTACGGCTTCGAGGTCATCGTCCATATCCTGCTGTTCCTCTGTTTTCTGATGCTGATCAATGTCTTATGCGGGAATATCTCGTTCGACTACGATGCCATTATTGCCGTCTGCCAGACAAATTTCAGCGAAGCGGCCGGATATTTTCGCCGCTTGCAGCATCGCTACCTGCTTATTCTTGCCGCCTGCACCGGCTTCGCGCTGCTCTGCACCTTATTCGTCTGCAGTACCGCCCGGGCCGATGCCAATATCACCCCCAATGTCCTGGCCCGGAGAATCGGGGCCGGGCTGTTCAGCATCCTGCTTTTCAGCACCATCCTGGTGCTGGGACAGAGCAGAATCTATTCCTCCAATCTGCTGCGGCTCCTGACTGCCCCAGGGACTTATTATTACGAAAACTGGAAATTCAAGGCCGCGCGCGCTGACTATGAGCGTTTCATCCAGGAAAAACTGCAGGATGAGCCCAAGTCCGGGACTGACGGCGTATTCGTGCTCATGATTGGCGAATCCTTGAACAAGCATTATATGGAGATTTACGGGTATGCTAAACAGCCTACCACTCCCTGGCAGAAGAAGCTGCAGGACACTGACTCCATTGTTGTGTTCGAGCGCGCCTATTCGCCCTATACCCAGACGATTCGCTGCCTGTCATATATGCTGACCAATCAGAATCAGTATGAGAACAAGCGCCTGCCCTTGCGCAATGCCGTGTCGCTGTTCGATATCGCCAAATACAACGGTTTCCACACCCGCTGGTTTTCGGCGCAGGGAGCGGCGGTGCTGATGGATTCGCCGACCGCGGTAATTACCCAGTCCGCAGATGATATTTTCAATCTCCCGGAGGTCCGGTCGGCCCTGGATCATGCGCCGACCGACTGGGACCTGCTGCAATTCCTTCCTGACCAGCTGCAGGCCCGCGAATTGATTGTCATTCAGCTGCTGGGCAGTCATTACCCCTACGATAAATGCTATCCGCCAGGCTATCTGCAGAACAGCACTATGTCCAGCTATGAGAAAAGCATCCATTACAACGACATGGTGGTTGAACGTCTCACCAGTTATTTCCGCGACCGGGGAGCGGCGGTGATCTGCTATCTTTCCGACCACTCGGAGGATGTCGCATCAGGCATTGGCCATGATCCCCGCCCAGGCGTGTTTAATCAGCTGATGACGGAAATACCTTTGTGGCTTTACCTCGCCCCGGAATTCCTGAACCGGGAAAGCAACGCCAGGCTCGCCGCGAATCTCGCGCGCCTGCGCAGCCGGGTGCTGACCACCGACCTGCTGTTTGACTTTTTTCTCGGACTGATGCAGATTGACAGCTCCTTCACTGCGGCCCAAAACAATATTCTGGATGACAGCTATTTCTTGCACCAGGGTAATGCCTATACCTTGGGCGGGACATACCGGCTTAAAATCGATTGAATCGTACCTGCCGCCCCCACACCTGGCGATGTGACAGAACAGTGTGCGGCACTTCCCCAGCCGGCAGGACCATGTGCCGCAACTTGTCTCCTGCTCAGACCACGATATAGTATAGGCAGGGCCGAGCAAGCGCCGTCTGGCCTCGGCTTGAGCCCTATCCCGGGGGCAGACGGGCAACGCGCTGCCAACCGGTGTCGCAACACCGGGCTGCGTGCCACCAGGGCAGGGCTGGGAATGGTTCAGGAGCAGCCTGCCGGGGACTGCCGCCGCCGGTTGGGTCGCACTTTATCCTTGCCTCAGTTGGTAATTCCAGGGATTCAGGAAATCGTTAAGGTGCGAAATCTGGTGCTGCGGACTTGATTGCTTTCTGACTGCCGTATGTAGCCCAGGCTGGAAATCGCCCCCTAACCGCTCTGGCGCCGGCAACGCTTCGCCCTGCAGAAGCCCTGCCGGGTGCTTGACCAACCCAATCACACGATAGCAAAGCTCTTTTCCCAGCACCATTCTTCGCCCCTTAACCATTTTGAGTCTGTGTTGGCACTGCTGCCATGCTCTTT
>JAAYYJ010000275.1 GCA_012515455.1 Oligosphaeraceae bacterium | reverse complement strand
GTCGGACGGGTCAGACGGGTCGGACGGGTCGGACGCGATTGAAAGCTAATGTTTCAAATGCTGTTTTCAATTAGCGGAAACACTATCATAGAAAGTCATGGATTTTCCATGAAAGTCATAATCTTAGAACTTCGCAGAGGGACAAATGTGTACGTTATCACTGCATTCATCACATCTACGTATTACGTTTACGGCCGGCAGTTTTTCCCGGGCGCCGAGCGGCATTCCTGTCTGATGGGGCAGTTTTCGCAGTCGGGCTTGCGGGCGGTGCAGCAATAGCGGCCATGCAACAGCAAATAATGATGCGCATGGCGCAGATACTGGGCCGGAATCACGGCCAGGAGCTGCTCCTCTGTCTCTTCCGGGGTGTTGGCGGCAGCCAGTCCGGTGCGGTTGGCGACCCTGAACACATGCGTATCGACCGCTAGGGTGGGTTGCCCGAACGCGACATTCAGGACCACGTTGGCGGTTTTGCGTCCGACCCCGGGCAGGCGCATCAGAGCTTCACGCTCTGGCGGCACCAGGCCGTGGTGATTTTCCAGCAGACTCTGGCACAAGCCGATAATGGCTCTGCTCTTGTTGCGGAAGAGACCGATGCTGCGGCATGATTCCTCGAGGCGCTCCTGTCCCCAAGCCAGATAATCCTGAGCTGTGCGGCAATGTTTCCAGAGCTCCGCGGTGACCTTGTTCACGGCTTTGTCGGTCGTTTGGGCCGAGAGTACTACCGCGACCAGCAAGTCCAGCGGCGTGCGGTAGGACAGTTCAGGCTTCGGGTCCCGGGCGCGGGCGAGTTTGGCAAACAGGCTCTCTACTTCAGCGGCAGTCAATGGCATCAAGAATCCAAGCTTGGGATGAGCCCCCCCCCGGAGCAGGATGAACCGGAGGGTGGGATGGAAGAAAAATACTGCCGTCCGGCAGTTGGTGGTCTGCAGCCGAATATTGCCCGGCTGCAGACGGTCAGACCATCATTTGAAGGCCAGGATGGCCGCCGTGATTTTTGCCCGGTAATAGTCGAAGCGCTCTGGTTCCCAGACACATTTATGATGCACTTCGATATCCTTTCCGAAGCGTTCGGCATAGACATCAAGGTCTACCACGGTCTCCTGCCAGAGCTCCTGCAGGAGGGCTTTGGCGCCTGCGGCGGCGGGATGATCCGGCTGCCCGGCGAGAGCCTGCTCCAGGGTTCTCAGATAGCGGAAGTCATCGATGCCCTCGCGGATTGCCTCCCACTGCAGGGTGGAGATGATTTTCCCGCCGTTGATGTAAATTGCGGCATGGTCGGCCGAGGCGCTGTCGAAATCGCTGAACGGGTCTCGTCCGAAGTTGTCATAAGCCCAGTACAGCTGTCCTTTGGCACCGCTGCGGTGGAAGAAGAAGCCGGCCTTGTAGCGCACGGCATCGGGATATTCCCGGGCGGCATTCGAATACCACCAGAACTCCTGCCCGGTGCGGGTGAACTCCTCGCGGATGCGATCCGGCTGGAATTTCGCATATCCGGTGATGGTGTAGCAGCAAATATCCAGGCTTGCCCCCAGTTTATCAACGCAATTCTGGGTCACAGTGGAGTAAGTCCGGACACCTGGGACTTTTTTAACCTCGGGGTACAGCTGCAAGGCCAGCTCCAGCTTGTTGCTGTTGAATGGTTCGTCCACGGGATAGAAGAGAATTTCCCGCAAACCTGCCTTCTGGACGATGTCCTTGACCTGGCTGGTGATATCCGCAGTGATTCCCCCATTGTGGTAGGGCAAGGGTTTGCGGGGGAATCCGCATTCATCCAGGAGTGCGTTGACCTGCTGGTAGCAGGTGCTGAAATCCTCGGGGGAGGTCCACCTCGACTGGGGATAGATCACGCTGTTCATATTATGCCGGCGCATATCGCGCAGGCGCAGGATATCGCCGTCGCGGTTCTCCGGGCGGGTCAGGAAATCGAACTTCGCATCGCCGTTGTACATGGCGAAGTACAGATCGTCGATGTTGGCCAGACTGAACGGGTAGACCTCAAGGGTCAGCGGCAGTTCCAGCGTGGGGCAGCCTTCACCCGAGATGCTGACAGTGCTCTGATAGAGACCGGGGGCGGCGTCCTGCGGCAGGTCCAGCAGCAGGTAGTACTGCTGGGTGATGCCAGGCACGAGATAGCGGGGAGAATTCTCGGCCAGCAGTTCCGGGGCGTGATTCCACAGTTTGCCGGTGCCCTTATGGTCAGTGCGTTGGGGCCAGACCCGGATGGGATGCACCGCGGTGACCGCCGCCGGCCAGGCTTGCCCGGCGGCATCCGTCCAGGTGCCGGCCGCAAGCTGGAAATTCGGGATATCCTGCAAGGTCCGGAAGGCGACTGAGAGCGCCACACGCTGTCCAGCTGCACCGCTGAACTGCAGTTTGCTGGTGCGCTGTTCCGCCAGCGGCGTGGTCTGGGGGAAAATCCGCTGTTCCTTGGGGGGATTGAAAGCAATGAAGCCCTGCGCGCGTTCCTGCTCGGTGGGCGGCAATTCGATGGTATTGGTCTCCGGGGCGCGATACACGAATTTAGCGGTCGGGTTCCCGAGCACCAGCGTATCGACTGCCGCCAGGAAATCCTGGCGCGCCTGCACGGGCGCGATCAGCAGCCCGTTCAGCAGCCACTGGCCAGTCAGTTTCAGCTCTGCCACCCCCGAATCCATTACCTGGATGGTGAAGGTATCCCAGGAAAATCTGCCTCCGGGATTGCCGGGCAGGGTCCACTGGCGGTATTGCCAGGTACGGTCTTGAACTTTGAATGTGCAGCCGGGGCTGTCAGTACAGAAATCCCCGCTGAGGGCAAAGACGTCGTAGTATCCCGGAGGCAGCGCGATCCGGACGGCATTTTCGTTTTTGCTGACCGCGAAGAAACGGCGAAAGCCATCGGGGCCCAGGCGGTCGCAGAAATAGACGCCCTCGGTGCTCTCCAGAGGCATGCGTTCCAGGCCCTGGGGCAGAGCCTGATCCGGTGGCACACAGACAAACTGGCGGACCTGGTTGCTGGCCGCATTGATGAGCGCCTGCCCGAGGTCATGCTTGTCTTCACCGCCGGGATTGAAAGCGACGGTCATTTCGTCCAGACGGCCCATGGAATCGCGGATGACCACCCGGACTTTGCTGGCGGTGATGGGCGAGAAACGGAAAACCGGGTGTGCGGTCGGCAGATCGGCGCCGTACCGCAACTCCCAGTCCGGGGAGACCATGGCCTGGCGGAATTCACCCACATACTTCGGCTTGTCGATGATGGTCCGGTATTCTTTTCCATCCCAGTATTCCAGGGCGAAGTTATTGATCAGTGAACCGATGCTGTAGCGCTCGACCATATCGATCTTGATTTCATTGAAGGTCACTGCCGCATCGTATTCAAATTCCAGCCAGTGCGGTGGCGGGGCAGGAGCCTTGAAGTCGCTGGCCCAGTATGCGTTGCCGTCTCCCAGCACACCATCAGCGATGGTCTCCGGGCGGTGGTTCTCTCTTTTGTTGATGGTCACAAAACTGCTGGCGGTGACTCTGGCGGGCTTGAAGACCTCGGCCTGACAGAGGGCGGTACACAGCAGCAGCGACAAAAAAAACCAGCGTGAGTTCAGCATGATACAGTCCTTAGTTGGGTTCTGATGCAGGTGAAGGAATTAACCATTAACAGTTATTGCCGGCAGAGTCAGCCCCATTGCGGGTCTGGTCCGGGGCATGGTCATCCGGATCAGTCGTTGCCTCTCCAGAAGACCGGATTGGCATAATAGTTGCCGGTTTTGGAAGCCGGGACCTCCTGTGACCGGAGAGAGGCCACATGTCCATCCAGGTAGACAAAATTGGCTCTGCTGCTGTGATAATACCCGATGGTAGCGGAGGTCATGAAATTGGTGGCGCCGTTGATACTGCAGTCACTGAACCAGGCCATTGCGCCGGGGTACTTGATTTTATCCTGGAACAGAGATGTCTGGTAGCTGGCCAAGGTCAGTGTACCATTGATCATGTTCGGGAAATAGCCGTTGAAGCAGTACGAGCCGTAGGTCAGAGCCGTCGCTGCGCCCTTGACGGCGGTAATCTGAATAGTCGTGGCTGAACAGAGCAGCATCGGATCGGCGTATTTTTTAACCGGATCGGAATAGCGGAAGTAATTCATGGTATACAAAGCCTGATTGGGATTGTTCCACCAGATTTTATCAGCGTTATCCTTATGCCGGGGGAAATATCCGCCATGGTCCTCG
>JAAYYJ010000274.1 GCA_012515455.1 Oligosphaeraceae bacterium | reverse complement strand
CCCCGGCCATTTTGTCTGGGAGGATGAGCAGCGCTGTCTGCCTTGCGGCAGCTATACCGCACGCTGGCATTTCCTGCCGGACGACGCAGAGAATTACCACCCCCTGGCCGGAAGCACTGCAATCCAGGTCCTGGCCGCGCCGCTCCTGGTCCGGGTGCCGGGATACAGCCGCGAGTACGGACAGGAGAACCCGCGCTTCGAACTGGAGTTCTCCGGCTTCGTACTGCAGGAAGACTGCAGCGTGCTGCTCGCAGAGCCGGAAGTGAGCTGCCGGGCAGACCGTCTGTCCCTGCCCGGTGAATACCCTATCGAAATCGGTGGTGGCGCAGCCGCTAACTACGAGCTGAGACTCGAAAACGGACTGCTTACGGTGGAAAAAATTTTGCTCACGGTACAGGTGCCCTCGCAGAGCAAGCAGTACGGCGATCCCGACCCGGGGTTGGAGTGGACCTGTCAGCCGGGGCTCCTGGAAGGTGACCACCTGAATGGCGCTCCCGGCCGGACGCCAGGAGAGACGCCAGGGGAATATGGGTTTACCGCCGGCACTCTGTCGTTGCCGCCATATTATGAGCTCGCGCTCACGGGAGGGGTATTCCGCATTTTGCCCCGGCAGCTGACCATCAAGGCCGATGATGCCTATCCGCTCTACGGGGAAAGTATCCCTCCTCTGACATATACGATTGTGGCCGGGACTCTGCTGCCGGGCGACAGCATCACCGGCGCCCTCGAATGCTGGTACTCAAAACGCGATGCGGATTTCCCCATCAGCATCGGCAGTCTGAGCGCCGGCGAGAATTACCAGCTCAACTTCGTGCCGGGGGTTTTCCATTTCCGGAAACGAGCCCTGACGGTCACTGCCCTGGACTGCAGCAAGCAGTATCTCTCCCCCGAAAATTTCAGCCGCAGCTGGCAGATTTCTGCCGGCTCAATGGTCGAGAATGACTATCTGGCGGTGAAACTGGGCCGCGAACCGGGCGAGGAGATCGGCCAGTACGCTCTGACTTTGGCCTCGCTGACTGTGATCCCGGCAGAACTATATGAAATCACCTTTGTCCCGGGTACCTTCAGCATTGTCAGGGCGGCGGCAGGAATAGGGATTTGCACATACCATTTACTGTACTACGGAGACCAGCTGGCCAAAGCAAATCTGAGCGCTGAAATGCGCAACCCCAACAACGGTATGATAATAGAGGGGGACGTGCAATGGCTGGAGCCGGAACGGCTGATGGACGCAGTAGGACGAATACCCTGCGAGTTTAGGTTTACTCCCACAGACCTGCAGCACTTTGCGCCAACCATCTACAGCGTCGAGGTCCAGGTGCTGCCATTGTCGGTAATCGTGTCTGGACCGCAGATGGAGCTGGTCTACGGCGAGCCACTGCCGCCCTCATTCGCCATCCAGACCGTACCGGCCCCGCTGCCATTCGGAGAACAATTCCGGGGAGAGCTCGGCTTTGCGGCTGGCAGTGCCGGTGATATTCTGCCACCGGGAAAATACCCTTTCTCAGTCGGGACACTGCAAGCACCGTCAGATAATTACCAGTGGGTTTTCAGCGGTGGAATGCTCACGGTCGGCAAACGCCCGCTGACTATCCAGGCGTTGGACAGCGGCAAATATGTCGGCGAGGAAGACCCGCCCCTGCAATACCAGATCATTTCCGGCAGCCTGCTGCCCAATGATTCCTTCAGCGGAGCATTGCGGCGCAAAAGCGGCCAGAAAGCCGGCGACTACCCGATCAGTATCGGTACCCTGAGCGCAGGCGCAAATTACCGCCTGAGTTTTCTGCCGGGGGTGTTCAGAATTCGCGAGCCGGAGTTGAATCTAACTGCTGCCCCGGTTGGAGTGGCTGAGTATCTGCTGGACAGTATCAGCGCGAGCCCTATTGTGTACGGTCAGGCGCTGTGGGAAGCGGAGCTGACCGGGCAGGTGCTAGCAGCTGACAGTCGGGAGCCGCATGCAGGTTCCTTCTCCTGGCTGGAGCCCGAGTTGCGCCCGCCGGCCGGAGTGCGGGAGTACGCCTGGCGCTATGTCGGCAGCGACAGCAGCCGGACGATACTGACCGGCACGGTCCGGCTGGAGGTGTCGCCGGCAATACTGCATATCGATGGTTGCATACAGAAAAAACAGCCGGGACAGCCGGACCCGGCGTTGGGCTGGACTTGCGCTGAGCCCTCCGCAGCACTGGCGGCCTTGCCCAGCACCGGCTTGCCGGGACGCACCCCGGGCGAGAATCCCGGACGCTACGAAACCACCCCGGGCGACCTGAGCTTCGGCCCGAATTACCAGCTTGATTTCCGCCCCGGCGCATTGATCATTACCGCGGCAGTGGTGGTAGTGGATGGCGCCTGGCAGGAAAATAACCCCGAGGGCGGTGAAATTACCCTCGGGGAACAGCAGTTCTATTACTGTCGCGATGCTTTTTCCAGCCTGCAGCAGGCGTTGGACAGCGTATCACCCGGCGGAGAAATTTTCCTGTTCCCGGGGGAATACCACAGCGAGCAGCAGGGCTGGACTCTGCCGGCCGGGCTGTTGCTGTCGGCTTGGCCGGGCCAGGAGCAGGCAGTTATCCTGCATGGACAGCTGCGGGGTGAGCCGGGCACGGCAGAGAATATCACTGTGCGGGGGCTGACCATAGTGGCCACAGAGAACCAGCCAGCGGTGCTGTTCGAGGCCGCTGCAGACTGCTGCCTGGAGGATAATCTGATTCTGGGGGGACAGCCGGCAGTGCTGGTAAAGGAGGCGCGGGGGCTGCGCCTGAGCGGCAACAGCATCATCAGTGACAGTACCTGCCTGCTCCTGGGCGATGCTGATGATCCTGCCCGGGAGATGACGGGGGTGATCCTGCAGCAGAATCATTTTGCGGCCGCAGGGGCGGATTTAAGCCGCTACTGGCATCTGCAAATCCACGCCAGCGACATCAATGGCAGCGGAGTGCTGGACGGCAGCGGCAATTACTACTTCGGGCTGCTGCTGCACCAGGACAGCCCGGAGGAGGAGATCATTGCCTGCAAAGAATATATCGGCGATGGGGATTGTCCGCAGTGGCCGGTACAGAGTGTGCTGCAATTCCTGCCCTGACCCGGGTGGGGATGACTGCACTCCCGGGGCTCGGCTCAGGGAGTGCCGTTATGGCCCCGGGGAGTCGAAGAGCGGCAGCTGGTCCGGGGCGGCGTCTGCGGTGGCCGTTTTTTCTGCTGGCTGCGAGTGTTCCGTTCCCAGAATACCCCCTGGCAGTATCCCTGGATGGATTTATCCTGCTCGGCACGCTGCAGGCGCTGCAGGGCCCAGCAGCAGTACTCAGGGTTTATTTCCAGGCCGGAATAGTGGCGTCCCAGTTTTTTCGCCACCACGGCGCTGGTGCCGCTGCCTAGGAAGGGATCGAAGACCAGATCGCCCGGACGCGAGCTGGCCAGAATCAACTTGGCCAGCAGTTTCTCCGGCTTCTGGGTGGGGTGGTCGGTGTTTTCCGGCATGGACCAGTACGGGACCGTGAGGTCATCCCAGAAATTGGCCGGGTGGCTGAGACGGAAATTGCCCTCGGCGCTCTCCTGCCAGTCCTTGGGCTGGCCGTCCTGGCGGTACGGTGCCAGGACCTTGCGCTTCTGCATGACCGCGTCAACCGCGAAATAGTATTCCTGGCCTAGGGTGCCGAACCAGATGTCCTCGGAGCAGTTCTTCCAGTTGCGGCGTGCACCGCGGCCCTTCTCGCGCTGCCAGGTGATGCGGTTGCGGACCAGCAGGTGGCGGGACATCACGGTGTACATCGCGGCGCAGCAGCGCCAGTCGCCGCAAAGATAGACGCTGGCGTGCTCTTTCAGCAGCCGCAGCATCCGCGGGAACCATGATTCCAGGTAGGCCAGGTAATCAGCGTCGCTCTGGTGCTTGAATTTGCTGCCCTGGAAATCCTTGTCCAGATTGTAGGGCGGGTCGAGGATCAGCAAATCGACACACTGGGCCGGGAAGTGGTCGATGGCCGACAGGGTGTCGGCACAAAATATCCGGTCGCAGATATCCTCCGGCTGGAGCGGCCCCTGGACCGCGGGCAAGCTGGCCCGCAGGGCCTGCTTTTCGGCCGGGGTCAGGGACAAGGTCCGGTTGCGGCTGGAACGCGGTTCTGACATAGCGCTGGAGAGGTCCTAGTGCTGGATGTGGCTGCAGCCGCGGGGTTAACTCGGCAGCGGGTATTCGGCCGCCAGGTCAGGCAGGGCGGCCAGAAAGGCCTCCAGGTCATCCTGCTGCGTGGCGTAGCCCAGGCTGAGGCGCAGGCCGGAGCGCGCTGCGGCGGCAGAGTAGCCCATCGCGCGCAGGACATGACTGGGTTCAGGGCTCTCCGCAGAACAGGCGCTGCCGCTGCCGACCAGGAGGTCTTTGCGTTCCGCCAGCCAGCGGGTGATGATGGCGCCCTCACGGCCAGGAAAAGAGAGGCAGAGGATGTGGGGGATGGCATCCGCCGGGGAGAGGGCATGACAGAAGTCTGGCGGCAGGGCGGCAAGCGCGGTACGCAAAAACTGGTTCAGCTGCTGCAGGCGGGCGAATTCCCGGGCCTGATGGCGGCAGGATATTTCCGCGGCAGCAGTGAACATCTGTACTCCGACCGTGTCAACCGTGCCGGAACGCAGTTTGTGCTGCTGCCCGCCGCCCAGGGTCTGCCCGCGCAGCGACAGACCGCGCCGGATGACCAGAGCACCCATCCCGGCCGGGCCGCCCAATTTGCGGGCCGAGAGCGCCAGCAGGCCGATGTTGGCCTCATACCAGGGGATGGCAATCTTGCCGTAACTCTGGGCGGCATCAACGCACAAAACCGGTTGCCGCTCCCCGCCTGGCTCGGCCTGGCGCAGTGCTGGCAGGTCCTGGCCGACTCCGGTTTCGTTGTTGACATGGCAGACGCAGAGCAGTCCGCAACCGCGCCTGGCCGCAGCCCCAGCCTGGAGTTTGCCCGTGGCGGTGACCCCGAAGGCGGTGAGCGCAGTACCGGAGCCCACTGCGGCTTGCAGCGGTTCCAGCATTGCGGGGTGGGCGGTGGGGTCATACAATACCCGGCCGGGATGCAGGGCCAGGAAGCCTGTGATTGCCAGATTCAGCGCCTCAGTGGCGTTGCTGCACCAGATGACGCTGGCTTCGCCTTCAGGAATACCCAGAGTCGCCAGGAGACGGCGCTCGCAATCCTGGATTGCCCGGCGGCAGAATTCCCCGAATTTGCTCAGGCCGTGCGGATTGGCACAGTACTGCTGGCAGAGATGCAGGTATTCTCCGGCGATTTCCGGGCGTACCGGGCAGGCACCAGCGTAATCCAGGTACCTCATTTCGGCTCGGTTCTGGTCTGGTTGTAATTGAACGATAGTGAACTGGGGGGGGGCGGGATGCTGCTGAAGGGCTTCTCCTCCAGCCATTGCCGGGCTTGGAAGGCCAAGCTGTTACTGGTGGCATCGATGGGCGGTGCCAGTTGTGACAGAGAGGGGTATTTGCCGGCGTTGTCCATGAAATCCTGCCAGGGAATTTCATAAATCCGCATGACTTGGGCCAGGGATTCTGCCAGGACCGCATCCTCGGGGAAGCGCTTGCACAGGCTGACCAGGCTGAAAATCCCGTTGCCAATCACATCCATGCTTTCGAACATCGGCTCCATGCCGGGGATAACCGGTGTGGTGCACTGCAGAATCAGGCGCTGAGACAGTGCCTGCAACTGCTTCTCCTGGGCGGGGGTGGCTGGAACCAGCCGGCCCGTGGCCCAAGCGGCATTGCGACGTTCGTCCGAGGTGGTGCTGCCGGTCTTTTTCAGGCAGGTCAGCAGATCGCCGGCAAAGAGTCCTTGCGGGAAATGGCCCATGGCCAGAAAAGCGGCTTCACGCACCCTCGCGCTCTGCTGGTCCAGGCAGAGTTTCTGCAGGACCGGCTCGCCGCCGCGGCTGTGCAGCTTGCCGATGGCGAAGGCGGCGGCAGCCCGTACCAGGGGGGACTGATGCTCCGCCAGGGGCAGAATCAATTCCCCGAACTGCTGCAGCTCGGCCAGAACCCCCAAGGCGGTCAGCGCAGCAGAGAGGTTCTCAGACTGCGTCTCCCGGGGCAGCAGGGCCGCAATCGGTTCGGCAGCCGAGCGCAGCTGCAGGCGGGTCAGCGACAGCATTGCCTGCAGGCGGCAGGTGCTCTCCGGCTGCGACAACTGCGACAGCAGCAGCGGCGGCACCCGGCATGATTCCTGGGCTGCCAGAGCAACCAAGGTCTCTCCCGCCGCCGTTCTGATCGAGGGATCGGGATCGGCAAACAAGCGGATGGCGGCCGTGCTGGCCTGGTCGCCTTGGTGCCGGAACCGCGGTAACGCCTGCAATGCCGCCAGGCGGACGAAGGGCTCCGGGTCCTGCAGGGCAGTCAGAATGGCCGGCAGGTGGGTGCCGGCATTGGCCGTGCAGACGGCCTGGCGGATGCCCGGTTCGGTGTCGGCCAGCAGCGTCCGCAGGCGGGCCAGGCTCTCGGGCTGGGGGTCGCGGGCGACGGTCAGCCGCAGCTCAGCCGGGCCGGTCACGGCCGTATCGAGCCAGGCCAGCACATCTGGCAGGCGTTGGCGCTGGGCTGTGGCGACAGCCAGAGCCAGGCACTGCACGGCCAGAGATTCATCCTGGCGGAAATCCAGCACTCTGCGTCCGAGATAGGCGGCTTTGTCCGGGTGGTCACGATGAGCCCTCCAGGCCGCCAGGCGCAAAGTTAGCGGTACGGGTGCGTCTTCTGTGGAGCCCAGGAAAGGCTCCAGGAGCTGAAAATTTGCGCCCGGGAGCTTCCCGTACAGCTCAATGGCGCTTTCCACCACCGCCACTTGAGCGTGCTGCAGGAAGGGCGCGATTTTGCCCGGCGGGACCTGGGCCGGGTCCATGCGGCCGATTTGCCGGAGCAGCGTGGCCAGGAGCAGTGGTTCGGGTTCCTGCGCCAGCCATTCCAGCAGCAGAGCCAGGTTGGCGGGGATGGGGGCTGCGGCCAGGTCCACGATCATGCTGCCGCGCGCTTCGGGCGCGGTGATCCGGTAGCCCTCGCGCAGTTTCTCCAGCACGGCGGTGGTAATTTCGCTGTTTGCCTGCACCGCCATATTCTGGCTGCTGAGAGGTTCCTGTTCCCAGATGGGCTGCCAGATTGGGAACAGCACGGCGGCAGTGCATAAAATAGAGGCTAAAGCTGACATGGGCGGGTTATCTCGCAGTGATTGGTGATGGATTTATTTCTGCTCTTTGAACAGGAAATGCACGCGCCAGGCCGAAATGGCCAGCAGAATTACAGTCAGGCCGCTGAAAATCAGCAGGTGGTTTTGCCAGAGGCGGTTGCCAAAAAGACTGGGCAGTTTTGCGGCCATGGAGTTGTCGAGGGTGATTTCCAGAGCTGCGACGAAGGGGTTGAACATCAGGAAGGCCGCCTGGATGCTGGGGCTGATTCTGGTGCTGAACAGCAGTATCGACAGCGACCCGGCAGTGAACAGCAGCGCGAAGCAGTAACTGACCGCAGTCGCAACCCCGGTGCTGGGGGAAAAACAGGACGAACAGAGGCTGCCGGCGGTGAGCGCCAGGCAGGTGGTGATCAGCACCCCGACCCAGGCCCCGACCCGCCAGTAGGTGTTGCAAAATTCCTTCAGGGCGGCGCCGGCCGCCTGCAACGATTCGCTGTCCAGCCCGGCCGGTATGATGGCGGCAAAGTTTGGCCCGGAGGTGCTTTCCAGGTAGACCAGGGCCAGGAACACCGGCAGGCTGCTGAGCAGGAAGATCAGCACATACAGCAGAGCGGCTTTCATCTTCCCGGTCACGACTTTCACCGACGACAAGGGCGAGAGACGCAGCAGCAGCAGCGTGTCGCTGATGCGCTCGTCAGTGATGCTGCCGCTGCTTACCGTGGGGGCCAGCAACGCTACCACGCCCAGTTGAAAAATGATCGCCACCGCCCGGATCTTGTCCAAGTCGGTCTCGCCGACCTGCTGGGCAATCAGGGCCAGGATGCCGATGCTCAGGCAGATGCACAGCGACAGAGCCCGGATGATGAATTTCGGATTGCCAAAAATCTTGCTCCTGATTTCGGCCACGAAGACCGGGTTCCGGCGCAGGCTGATATTTTTTTTCCGGCGCAGCGGGTCGATCAGATAGAATGGGAAACCGAGCGTTCGCTTCAGCATGGTCTTGCTGTCGGTGTATTTGCTGACCGTCATGCTGCGGCGAAGGTTCGGGGGGGCGAAGATGAATCTGGCAAACACGGCAAAGAACAGCCCGACCAGGCACAGCATGCTGGTGATAAAAATGGTAAATACCTGGTCCGCGGAAGCCCCGATGACCCCGACCTCGTACTGCTCGGCGAACTGCAGTGCGAACAGCGCTTCGTAGGGGCTCAAGGCCCGCAGTTTCAGAAACAGCGGCTGCAGGCCCGAGAACACCACCAGGGTGGAGGGCAGCCAGGTTGCCCCGGCCAGGACGGTGATGCCGATATAGGTGGCCAGCAGAGCAGTGTAGCTGCGCTGGCAGAGTGAGCTCACGGCCAGCCCCAGCAGACCGTAGACGAGGGTGGAGGCACCAACGATGCAGAGAGCCTGGCAGAGCGTGGCAATGCTGATGCCGCCGCTGAGGGCGCAGAGCGCGGTGATCGGAATGCTGGTCAGGAACAGCACCAGAGAAATACCCAGGGTGCCGACTAATTTCCCAGTCAGGATTTCGCCTGGACTGAGCAGGCAGGTCTGCAGCATCACGAAGGTGCGCCGCTCACGTTCGGAGGTGATGGCACTGGCGGTGAAGCCGGCAGTAAGCAGAATCATGAAGGTCAGCTCTGTGCCCAGGAAGATGGTGAACAGCTCATTGCTGTTGGCATCGGAAAAAATCCCGCTGCGGGGCCAGAGCAGGTACAATATCAGCCCCAGGACCGAGGCGGTGCCGGCCGCCCCCAGGATGGTCTTGGAATTCCGGGACGCCATCACGAATTCACGCTGCAGAATCGGATTGCTGAAGAAGCTGCGGATAAATTTAGCCATCGGAGGTAAGTATTTGAGGTGAGGGAGGGAGGGAGACGTTCTGGCGGGCGGCGGCTCTGCGGCTGGCCGGTCTTCAGCCCTGGTGGGTGACTGAGAGGAAGACCTGCTCCAGATCGGCTTGTTCCTCCTTGAATTCCATAACCCGGGCGTCGGCCTTGATGATCTGCTGCAGCAGGTCGGGGATGCTGTTACGGGCGCCGGTGAAGAGGAAATGCACCTCGTTGGCATTGACGGTCGGGGTCTGCACGCCCGGGAAATTCTCGCAGATCATCTGCACGATGGCGGGGTCCGAATCGAGAATGATGGTGATGCGCATGTTCTCCTGGACTTTTTTGCTGACTTCCTGCACGCTGCCGAAAGCCAGCAGCTTGCCTTTCTCCAGGATGCCAATCAGATCGCAGACTCCGGCCAGTTCCGGCAGGATGTGAGACGAGAGCATGATGGTCTTGCCCAAGTCGCGCAGGCGCATGATGGTCTGACGCATTTCAATGCGGGCGAAGGGGTCCAGGCCGGAAGCCGGCTCATCGAGGATCAGCAGCTCTGGGTCATGCAGCAGGGTCTTGGCCAAGCCGATGCGCTGGGTCATGCCTTTGGACAGCGAGGCGACCTGATAGTCGATCATGTGCTGCGATTTGGTCAGCTCCAGCACCGACCGGATGCGGCTCTCGCGCTGCTGCACTGGAATATGGTAGGCGGCGCAGAAGAAATCCAGGTACTCCCACACGCTCATCTGGTCATAGACCCCGAAATTGTCGGGCATGTAGCCGACAATGCGTTTGATCTTGCTGGAATTCTCCGGGGTGACCTCCAGACCGTTGATGAAGGCCTGGCCGCAAGTGGGGCGGTACAGGCTGCAGAGCAACTTGATGGTGGTGGTTTTGCCGGAGCCGTTCGGGCCGATGTAGCCGAAGATGGTCCCCTTGGGAATATGCATGCTCAGGCCGTGCAGACCGCGGCCGCCGCCGAAATCCCGGGTCAGGTTTTCTGTCTTGATCATAGTTCTCTGGGTCCGGATCGAGGGGTGATCAGTTGTGGAGGGTGACGTTGAGAGCCAGAATTTTCCAGTAATTTACCCGCTGGCTCAAGGCGGCAGAGGCAGGGTTGCCGGGGGTGCTGCTGACCCGTAAATGGGCCCGGAATTTGTTCAGTTGCGGGGAGACCACGGGCAGGTCCGCGGTCTCAAACACCAAAGTATTGCCGTTGCGGCTGGCTGGCGGCAGGGCTTTGCCGGACAAATCCTGCAGTTCCAGCTCGAAGATCGCTTTCCCGCTGGGGTTGCTGATGTCCAGCTCGATGCTGATGCGTTTGCAGCGGCTGTAATCAGCGAGGGGATAGAGTTCAAAGTCGATGGGCATCAGGATGTTGCTGTTCTCCTGCAGGAATACTTCGGTGAATTTGCCGTACTGATAATTCTGGCGCAGGAAGGACCGGTTGGGGATATCCAGACTGCAGAATTCTGGGGGCAGGGTAAAGGTCTCCGGCAGCTCGCCGCAGCTGACCGGCAGCAGGTCCAGATGGTAATCGTAGCCGGAAAAGGTGCTCTCGCCATCATGAATTGTGAATTCGTTCCAGGAGGGTTCCTGCCGCGGTGTAATCAGGCAGACAGTCGGATGCGGCAGGCGCAGGGCACGGATGTAGTCCAGTGCGGACAGGAAAGCCACGTCGGCCTCCACGCCGTTGTCAGGGCTCAGGCCAGTGATGACGCCGTGCTCAACTCGCAGAGGTTTGACCGCGCCCGGCAGGGCCAGCACCGCCCGCTGGATATTCTTTTTTGCTTCCGGCAAGGGGCAGGGCTGCAAATCGTAACCTGGGCCGGTGAACTGCAGTACCGGCAGGGGGCAGGAGTCCTGGCCGTAGTTGGCGGAGATATTCTCCCAGCACAGGGTGCGGGGACGATACTGCTGCAGTGACATCCTTTCCAGGCTGAGCAGGTCCCGGGTATAGGTCAGGCGCAGGGGCGAGGGTGCCAGCGCAGTGCCGCCTTCGTGGCTGGCGCTGAGCTCCTGGGGGCTGAAGAAGGTCTGCAGGATATCGGCTTTGACGGTCGGGCGGCAGTCCGCCAGGCTGAAGAAGTTGCCGGTTCCCCAGCGCACGGCATCAGAGCCCTGCCAGAGTCCCGCGGTCACCGCGGTGAAGCTGCGTTCGGGTTGGCCGGCGGCGACATTTCTGGCCTTGATAAAGATGATTGCAGTGAAGACCACGCTGCTGAGGCAGAGCACTCCCCAGGCTAGCGCCGGGCGGCGGAAATGGAAGAGGACAATCAGAATAAAGGCTCCGGAAAGGACATACAGCCAGAAGATTTGCATGACCGCAGAGATTGGCGGGATGCTGTATCCCTGCAAATGCTGCAAGGTGGTGTTGACGGCTCTGGTGGCGTCGGGACGGTGGTTTTCCGGACGGTAATTGCTGTAGCGGATGATGATGTCCCACAGCGGAATTCTGCAGTCCTGGTCGTAGTGGGAGAGGAAGAACGGATCGAAGCAGAGCCCGAGGCTGCTGCCCAGCCCGACCCGCTGCAGGCAGACCGCCGGCCGGCCGTCCTGCTGCAGTAATACTCGACTGTGGTCAGGCGTCAGCACCTCCAGGAACTCCTGCTGCCGGGGCGGTATCAGGTCGCCGTTGGCATCCCGTAGCGGGTGGTTTTGGGGTGGCAGCTGGAGGGCCTTGCGGGCACTGTTGAAGCCGTGGAAGTACTTTTTGGCTACAGGCTGGTAGGGCAGCAGTGCCGCCAGGGGCGTGTCCTGCAGGCTCAGCGCGGTCTCGGCGTCGCCGATGACCACACAACCGCCGCGCTGGACATAATCCAGGATGGCCTGTATCTGACTGAACTTGTAGCTGGCGAGCTTGGGGCGCAGGAGGAGCAGCAGGGAGAAATCGCGGAAGCCGCTGTAGTGCTCGGGCACACCCGCCTGACGAAAATTGTGGAAGGAAATCCGGCGTGCCAGCCCATCATCTTTAGCGATGTTGCTGTAGCCGGCGATATCGTCGTAGTCGGTTACCAGAGCGATCTGCAGGCGGTTGCGCTGGCCTTCCCGCAGGAGGATATCGCTCTTGTCAATCCGGACGTTGTCTTGAATCAAAGAGACCAGATAGCGTTCGGAGTCGGAAATGACCACCGGGCTGCGGCCGCTCAAGGAGCTTTTGGGACCCAGGGTGATCTGCTGAGTGTAAATGGCACCGCCATGGCTGCCTTCCGGCTCCAGCTGCAGGGTTAACTCCGCGGTGGTCGGATCAGGATTGAGGATGGTCCAGGTCAGGGTAACGGTCGACTGCAAATTCCGGACCATTGAGGTGCCTTGGACCAGTGAGACGGCGTTGATGGAAGGCGCGGCCGGCAGGGTGAGGCTGTACAGGTGGAAAAAAAATACGAATATGATCAAAAACTTGCAGGATTGTTTAGTCATAATGGGAAAAACAGGGATTAATGCTGTCGCGGCAGTGCAGGCGTGGATGCGATGAATTGTTCACTATATCGCCAAAAAGTGATTTTGCAACCAAAAAAGCGCAGCCACTGCGATGTTCTAGGCTGGAAAATGCAAACGCACACTT
>JAAYYJ010000273.1 GCA_012515455.1 Oligosphaeraceae bacterium | reverse complement strand
GCATACGAGAGCTGCCAGAGCAGGAAGTTGCTGAGGCGCTGTTCTCCGCCGGTGCGAATCAGCAGGTCCGGGTCAGGGATGTCCGGAGCATAGAGATACTGCCGGAATTCCTGTTCGGTGATGCTGCGGGTGGAGGGACGCGAAGCCAGGATGGTGTTCACCGCATCGACAATCTCCGCCCGGCCGCCATAACTCAAGGCCAGGATCACGGTGAGAGCATGGTTGTCCCGGGTGGCCTCGCAGACTTCGCCCAGGCTGTTCTGCAGAGCGGCGGGCAAGTCGGCAATCCTGCCAATGGTCCGCAGGCAGATGCCATTGTCCATGAAATCAGAGAGGTTGTCACGGCTGAATTGCCGGGCCAGGTCCATCAGCCCCTGTACTTCACTGGGCGGGCGGCGCCAGTTTTCCGTGCTGAATGCATACAGGGTGAGATATTTCAGTCCCAGACGGCGGGCGGCGCTCGCGACCTGGCGGATTTGCCCGGCCCCGGCCCGGTGGCCCTCCAGGCGGGGCAGGCCGCGTTCCTGGGCCCAGCGACCGTTGCCGTCCATAATGATGGCGATGTGTTGGAGTTTATTGTCCATGGTTATCAGGGGGAAGAGAGTCTTTCTGCAGGGTGAAGCCCATCGCGAGCAGCCGTTCCACGGTATGGGCAATCAGGTATTCCGGAGTGCTGGCACCGGCGCTCAACCCCAGCCGGCGCACTGCTTGGACAGCCTCGGGAATGCTGTCTGCATTCTCAATCAGCACGGCCGGGGTTCCGGCCTGCAGGGCGCATTCACACAGGCGTCTGGCATTAGAGCTGTGGCTGGAGCCGATGACCAGCACCAGCTCAGTCCGTCGGGCCAGCTTCTCGACCGCCTCCTGGCGTTGCCGCGAAGCGGCGCAGATGCTGACCGGACAGCGACCATCCGGGAAGCGGCGGCAAAAGGCCTCCCGTACGGCCTGCACCTCGTTGTGATTCACCGTGGTCTGAGTCAGCAGCACCGGCTGGCGCAGCGGCGGCAGGGCTTCCAGCTCCTCCAGGCTTTGAATCAGGCAGGTGTTCGGGCTGCCGGAATGTCCGAGGATGCCGATTGCCTCGGGATGGCCGGCTTTGCCCAGCAGCAGCAGTGTCGCTTCCGGTGGGACTGATGCGGCCAGCGCATGCAGCTTTTTGACCAGCTGGCAAGTCGCATCGATGACCCGCAGCCCTTTCTGCCGGGCCTGCTCATGCAGCGCCAGGGGTAGCCCGTGCGCCCCGATCAGCAGGCGGCTGCCCGCGGGCACCTGGTCCAAGGAGGAGACAAACACTGCCCCCTGCCGGCGCATCTGCTCACTGACGGCCCGGTTGTGAACCAGCTCGTAGAGCACATACAACGGCTCGGGGGAGGCAGCTGCGGCAGATTGAAACAGCGCCAAGGCGTGCTCCACGCCACGGCAGAAACCCAGGCAGTCGGCCACAACAAGTTTGCGTTCAGGTTTAGTCACTGTGGTGCTAAAATATGGTTCCCGGTTCAGAGTTGCAGAGGGGTCATCACCCTGAAACCGACATCCGAAGGTACCATAGGCGTGTCATGGGCGCGGGAGAGGGGCAGGAAGCGCTGGCTGGACACCCCGCTGCTGCCTTTGATTTGATAGCTGCGCATGCTGTCATCGAAGGTGCTGGCTGTCCATTCCCGGACATTACCGGCCAGATCATAAACGCCATAGATGGAGACATCCCGGGGGAACTGCCGGGGCTGGGCCCAGCGCCCGAATTTCTGCACCGCTTCCAGGTTGTCGCGGGTAAAGGCAAAGGATGGCTCAAAGAAATTCCCCCATGGGTACAGTCGTCCATCCACCCCCCGGGCGGCTTTTTCCCATTCATCTGCGTTGGGCAGACGGCAGGGCAGCCCGAGTTCCCGGCTCAGCCAGTCGCAATAGGCCATGGCGCTTTCGGCGGAGATTCCGACCACGGGCATCTCGGGGGAGAGTCCTTCCAGCAGGGTGCCGTCCGGGGACCAGGCTTCGCGCGGGCTGAGCGAGCCGGGCTGCAAATGCACCCGGCTGTAATGCAGGTAGCGTTGTGATTCCTCTTCCAGGCTGAGCCAGAAGCGCAGGTATTCGGCGAAAGTGACCTCGCTGATGGAGATGAAGAATCCGGCCAGTTCGACCTGCCGGGGGTGGGTGGAGAGGCTGGCTGCTCCGCCCAGCAGACAGCTTCCGGCAGGGATATAGGCCATTCCGGGCGGGGTCTTAGCCGGCAGAAACACCTCCAGCTGCAGGTTCTGCCCATATTGCAGTTTCAGAGGGTAGAGCACTTCCGGGCGGTCGGGGAGAATGAATTTCAGCAGGTAGTTTCCTTGCGAGAGCTGGAAACGCCCGCTGGCCCGGCTTAAAGCCGGCAAAGGCAGCGGTGTGGAAGACACGTCCAGGGTCTTCGCCGCGGGATTTTCGACAATGGGGTGGATGCTGACCGCGGCCCCCGGTGGCTGGGTCATGATTCGCAATTCACAGTTCCCCTGCCGGAAATAGACCACCTGTTCCAGAAAAGAGCGCAAGTCAGCCGGGCAGTTGGCAAAATTCTCTCCATAAGCCTTACGGGCCAGGTTCAGCCAGCGGTCGATTTCCGCAAACCGGTGATAGCTCATGGCGAATTGCAGACGGTCGTGGATGATTTTGCTTTGCAGGGAAATGACTTCGGGGAAGCGGCGGGAGATGGCTGACATTTCCGTGAGCAGCAGATAGGCCTGGTCGTATTCGGTGATGATTGCCGATTCCTTTTCCTCAATTTTGCTGTTGGCGGCTTCAGAATAGCCGGTGTAGGTGAAGAGAAGCTGACTGTAATGCAGACGTTCCTGATATTCCAGGAGCTGGGCCAGCTCCTGCAGGGACTGCTTGCCGCGCTCGTTGTAAGCTTTGGCCAAGATGATGTTTTGGCGGTAATTGGCATAATCCAGCAGCAGGACGGAAATGATTGAGGCCATGGCCGCCATAGCGGCACCGATCAGGACGGCAATCTTGAGCGGGTTGCGCTTGATGCGTTTATACAGCCGCTGATACCAGTTGGCCCGGTAAGAGGTGATTTCACGCTCAGCCTGAACGTTGTATAAATCGTGAATCAGGTCGGTGATGGTCTGATAACGTTGCTCAGGATAGACCTGCATTGCCTTCAGGCAGATCGCCTCCCATTCCGGGGAAATCGATTTGCCGATGCCGCGGAGCTGCCGCGGCGGGGTGAATTCTCCGGCACTGACCGCCTGGAGAATCTCCACATCGTTGCGCAAATGCTCGAAGGGGTTGCTTCCAGTCAGAATTTCATAGAGGATCACGCCCATGGAGTAGATATCGCAGCGGTGGTCGAGCTTGGAGTTCCAGCCCACAGCCTGCTCCGGGGCCATATAGCGCGGGGTGCCGGTGATGAAGGAATCCTCGGTCAGGTTGCGCTCTTTTTGCTTGGCGTCCAATTCGATGCTCTGCCCTGAGACCCGGTTCTCCCGTTCTACCCCGCTGTCGTCACCGATATCCAGGGCCTGCCCCAGCGGGTTCATGCGCCTGACCAGCCCCCAGTCAATAACCGTCACTTCACCGTATTTCCCCACCAGGATATTCTCCGGTTTGAGGTCCCGGTGGAGGACACCCTTGCTGTGGGCATACGAGACCCCCTGGCAGGCTTTGATGAAAATTATGATCAGTTTGGCGCGGGAATACTCTTTCAGGTAGGGCGGGTTGCCCTCCGCAATCTGGCGCAGGATATTGCGCAGGGTGTCCCCCTGCAGGTATTTCATAGTGAAATAGACGCCGTATTTCTTGTCCAGACCCAGCGAATGCAGGGGCACGATATTGGGGTGCTCCAGCTGTGCGGTGGCCCGCGCCTCCCGCAGCATCCGCTCGATATGATCACGGCTGAAACGGTATTCCGGACGCAGAATTTTTACCGCTACCAGTCGTCCGAGGGCGGGGTCGGTGGCTCCCTGGACAATGCCGACCCCGCCGGCGCCGATTTCAGCCATGTTGCTGAAATCGGGGCCGCTGGCCTTGACATCGATGCCGAATTCCTTGAGGGTGTTTTCCGGGGTGGCCGACACGGCGGGGTTGATATCCACGCCTTCAGGTGGCAAAATCCCGTCTTCAAGTGCTATAATGCGCCGGGTGGCATCGAGGTTCCGGGTGTCTATGTATCTTTCGTTGTCGGGCATAGCATCAGTTTGCTGCGCCAAAAAATCGGTTAGGAAGTTATGTCTGCATACTATAATGTTTTTCCGGCAGGAAACAACAGCAGGCAGGCTTTTTCTCGGACGGGAGGAGCGGGGAATTGCATGGGGCATACGTCTCATGCATTGCCACTTTTTTTAACCTGATCTGACGCATTGTGCCGAAAGTTGGGAAAATATCCATAAAACAGCGAAGACAATTGGAATTTCCTTTTTTGCCCTTACATTATAGAATTATCTGTTGGCAAAAAGAAAAAAACGCAAGGTGCAAAAAGTATGGGCGAGAATTTTTTTACCGACAATAACGACGTATTGTTCCATCTACAGAATTTGCCTCTTGCAGAAATACTGTCTCTGCGTGAAGACGAATATCGTTTTTCAGGGCAGTATGCCGG
>JAAYYJ010000272.1 GCA_012515455.1 Oligosphaeraceae bacterium | reverse complement strand
TTGAACAAGGACCTGGCGGCCTGGCAGAGCAAGTATGAAGAGCAGAGGCTGCAGAACCGCGGCTTTATGTCGGATGCGGCCACAGCAGAAAAACTCCGCCTCCAGGCTGAGCGCGAACGCGATGCAGCGCAGACGGAAGTGACTACCTGCCGGAATTTTGCCGATCTGCTGCTGTCTCGCATCGACTGGCCCAAGGTCGGCGCAGCGATGAAGATGAGCCCGACCATCCGGCGCAATTTCAACAGCTTGGTCAAGCGTCTGAATTATGAAGAGGACCGCACCCTGAGCATCGATGGTACGCTGCCGGAATTCTGGGGCAAGCTCTGCAGTGATGAGCGGGACCTGATCAAGAAGATTTCCCGCAGCAATACTCTCGAGGTTCAGAATGGCGATGTGGAGTCGTTCTGGTCTGAACTGGGCGATGCTTTCGCTGATGTGCGCATCAACCTGGAGGCGCGGATTTTTATGCTGGGGATGCTCCACGATATCTTTTTCCAGGTGTTCAGTGAAGAAGCCCTGGCCGAGCCAGTGCTGCCGGCGGCAAAAGCGCAGAAAAATTAGCGATTTGTCTCTCTCGGACTTGTAAATTCCTTTTCACGGGATATTGTAACATTATTGACTCGGGCGACTAGCTCAGTTGGTTAGAGCGCTACCTCGACACGGTAGAGGTCACAGATTCGAGTTCTGTGTCGCCCACCATTTTTAGCCTTGCATTCACAGCCCGGCTGTACCGGACTTTGACCGCAAGGCTTTTTTATTGTCGGCGCGCGGCGCAAGGCCAGGTCCAGCCTGGGGGCAGAGCTCCCGGGGTTGTGCATTTGCCCACCTTCTCCCCACTATGGTGCGGGTGGAAGAGCAGTTCAAATACACATACTGGTAATTGCGGCGGTAAAAAATCAGTCCTGTCGGCGGCAGTGAAATCTGTCTTTGCAGTTGCAGGCCGGGCAAAAGCACTTAAATTATTAAAGCCTTTAATCAGTCAGACCGCTGAGCCCGGGGAATGCCATTATGCCCATCGTTGATATTACCCGTGAATATGTCAGTCATGTTGGAAAACTGGAGATTTCGGTCCGCGAGGTGCAGCTGCAATCGGCTCAGACCGCCTATACCGGCCTGATCTACCAGTTCAGTTCCGATTCGATGCAGGGATCATATCTCGACCTGCCGGGACATATCAAAGAGACCGATGACGGCCTGACTGCGGCCGACATCCCGGCCGAGCAGCTCTACCGCGTCCCGGCGGCGCTGATCCGCCTGGAGCGCCCGTCAGGCAGCGGTGCGGTGTCGGCTCAGGACCTGCAGGCTGCCTATGGCGCGGTACCGTCCTGCCCGGCTGTGATCATCAATGCATTGGGGCCATTGAACCCCCGCGAGATTGAGCAGCGCTCGGTTTATCTCGACCTGTCGGCGGTGGATTGGCTGATTGCCTGCGGCTGCCGGCTGCTGGTCTCGGACATCTACGAGAGCACTGCCCTGGAGGGGGTGTTCCTGCGGCTGTTCCAGGCCGGGGTCTGGACCTATTGCGAGCCGGTCAACCTGGGGCAGATTGCCGCGCCGGCGGTGCGGCTCACGGTGCTGTTTCCCAAATTCGCCCGGCTGACCCAATTCCCCTGCCGGGGCATCGTGGAGTGGTAGAATAACGCAGACTTGATTAAGCATAAGCATAAGGATTAGTGAAAGGAGCGACCATGAACAGTCAGGAATTGTCAGCGGCCTTGCGGGAACTCGGGCTGCAGCGCGGCGATATCGTATTGCTGCACAGCTCTTTTGTCAGCCTGGGGGAATTCGAAGGCGGTCCCGAAGCGGTGGTGGAGGCTTTTTTGCAGGTTCTCGGTCCGAAAGGCACGCTGCTGGCGCCGGTCTTTGGTGATTTAGGTATCCTGACCAATGTAGTGCGGCAGCATCCCAAGGCGGTGATCAGCACTGCGCCGGTCGGCACCCTGGCGGCGATTGGCGCGAAGGCCAAGGAAATCTGCGAAGACCACTGGAAGGCCGAGACTGCGCATGGCGAGGGCACGCCGTTTCTGAAGATTGCCGACCTGGGCGGGTATATCTGCCTGCTGGGTGTGGATCAGGACCGCAATACCACCCTGCACAGCGTGGAAGCACTGCTGCGCCTGCCCTATCTGGGTACCACGGCCCCGAAATTCACTGCACCAAACGGCAAGCGCATCGCCAAGGTCTGGAAGTACTATCCCGGGCCACACCGCGATTTCATCGGCTTGGACCATTATTTCCGGGAGGCAGGTATTATGACCAAGCAGCGCATCGGCAATGCCGAAGTGCGGCTGCTCAAGGCCCGGGACATGATCGATCTCTGCCTGGAGATCGGGCAGAGCGATCCCGCCTTCGCACTTTGCGACAACCCGAACTGCGAGGCCTGCGTCCGCCAGCGCGCCGATCTCTTCGCCCACCGCATCAAGACCCAGGAGAGCTTCCGGCTGTCCGCATCCTCACGCCTGGCCGGACGCTATGTGCCGGAGATCATCGACAACCTGAAGGCCAACGGGCTGTCGGCGGTGGAGCTGGATTTCCTGCGCGGGCGTTCAGCGGTCATCCTGCCGGTCGACAAGCTCACCGGGGTGGTGGCGGAGTTCGCCGCCGCGGGAATCAGCGTGAGCGCCTTGCGTGCGCCGGCCATCCCGGCCGATATCGACCGGATGCTGGCAGCTATCCGGGACGCCGGCATCAGCCGCATCATCCTGCCCTTCCCCTATTTCGAGGACACGCTCAATAAGATCACCGGCACCGACCTGGCGGTTTCATTCGTCAATACCGGGCAGGCGACGGTGGATATCGTGCGCATGATAACCAATATCCGCAAGAAGCTCAGCTGCAGCTGCTCCTTTACCTTCAATCCTAAAAATTTTGTTTTGGCCAATGAGAATCCGTTCTTGTATTCCTGGCGGGTGGGCCGTTTCATCAAGACTACCGGCCAGCTGGACATCCTGGATGCCAGCTGGGACACGGTTTCGACCGGTCTGGCCGGTGGCAATGCTGAAATCAAGGAACTGGTGTCCATTTTGCGCTGTCATAATTTCAACGGCTGGTTCACGCTCGGCGGCGGCGGCAGCTACCCCGGCAGCCTGAGCGATGCGGTGCGGGCTTTCACTGAGCTGCTGGACACCATCTGACCTGAACGGTCCCGGAAGTACTTCTTTAACCACTACCATCCATACCCCAGAAACGATTATGCAACTAGTCTCAGCCCAAATCGCCGAGTTCCAAAAGAACGCCTCCTGGATCCGCCGGATGTTCGAGGCCGGCAGCGAACTGAAGAAAAAATACGGCGTCGAGAATGTCTATGATTTCAGCCTCGGCAGCCCGGACCTCACCCCGCCGGCGGAAATCGTCGCTGCGGTCGCGGGTCTGGCAACTGAGATTGCCAAACCGGCCGGAATGGGCTACATGCCCAATGCCGGCTATGAGCAGTCCCGGCAGGCACTGGCCGACTGGCTGAACGCGGACCAGGGCCTGAATCTGAGCGGCAAGGATGTGGTCCTGACCGTCGGCGCCGCCGGGGGACTAAATGCGCTCTTCCGGGCCGTGCTGAGCCCGGGCGAGGAGGTCATCTGCCCGGCGCCGTATTTTGTCGAATACGGCTTCTACTGCGGCAACTATGGCGGCAAACTGCGGCCGGTGAAATCCCGGCCCCTGACTTTCACCTTGGATATTGAGGGCATCGCCGCGGCCATCACTGAGAAAACCCGGGCGGTCATCATCAATTCCCCGAACAACCCCAGCGGGGTGATCTATTCGGAAGACGAGGTCCGCCAGCTGGGGGAGATCCTCCAGGCCGCCAGCGAAAAGTACGGCCGGCCGATTTTTCTGATCTCCGATGAGCCATATCGTTTTCTGACCTTCGACGGCTGTAGCGTGCCGTCGGTTTTCAATTTCTACCGGTACGCGGTGATTGTGTCGTCGTTCTCGAAGAACCTCGCCCTGGCCGGCGAGCGGGTGGGATACGTCGCGGTAAACCCCGCGATGGAGAACTCCGCCGAGCTGATCGCGGGGGT
>JAAYYJ010000271.1 GCA_012515455.1 Oligosphaeraceae bacterium | reverse complement strand
TGTGGTTGACACCGCCACCCTGGATTATCTGCTCCAGCTGCATATCTTTGTCCAGGATGAGCGGGAGGAGCTGGAGCAGGACCTGGTGCACAAGGGTCGTCGTTATCTGGCTGGTGTGGAGGAGGAAGCCAAGGCGGCGGGGATATCCGTCAGGACCCATCTGTGTTCCGGCCGCTTTCATCAGATGATCCTGCATCTCGCGAACGATTATCAGCCCGATGTTATCATTATTGGCGGGTGGAAGCACGAGATCAAGCAGAAGGACACCACCTCGGTGGAACGGCAGCTGATTATGGACCTGGCGGAATGCCCGGTGATCGTGGTCAAAAGCAAAACCGAACCCAAGCATTGCTGAAAACGAGCATCCCGGGAGCGAAAATGCATTTCACCTACCAGAGCCTGGACCCGGTACCGGTAAGCAGGCCGGCCGCCAAACACTGCCGGGGACAGCGGACCTTCCAAGGCATACCCAGCATCGGCCGCAGCCCGGGGGGACGGCTGTTCGCAGTCTGGTATGCCGGCGGCAGCGGCGAGGGCGAGAATAATTACACCTTGCTGCAAATCAGCGACGACGAGGGCCAGAGCTGGAGCGGGCCGGTCGCCGTGGTGGACCCGCCCCATCCCCTGGTCCGCGCCTTCGACTCCACTCTCTGGCTGGACCCGGCCGGAAAAATGCACTGGTTCTGGAGCCAGTGCTGCGCTGACCCTGAGGGCGCGGGCAGCGGCAGAATCTATGACGGCCTGGGCGGAGTCTGGCATTCAGTCCTGGAGAACCCGGAGGCCGCGCCGGCAGAATTCCAATTTTCCTGGCCGGAGAGAGTCTCGCACGGCATTATGATGAACAAACCCCTGGTGCTGCGCGCTGGTACCTGGTGTCTGCCGGTGTCATTGTGGACCGGTCAGCAATACCGCCGCCATCCCTCGCTGGCTATCCAGCCCGGAGCCAGCATGGTGGTGTCTGAGGATCAGGGCCGCAGTTTCAGCATCCGCGGCCGCATTGAGATGAGCCAGATCGAGGGCGGGGCGAGCTATGACGAGCATCTGTTCCTGGAGCGTCAGGACGGCACCCTGCAGGCGCTGCTGCGGGTGCAGCAGGGGGTGGCCGAAGCATTCTCAAATAATCAGGGCTGCACTTGGACCGCGCCGGTCTTGTCGACAGCAGTGACTGGCCCCAGCAGCAGATTCTTTTGTCAGCGCCTGCCTTCTGGGCGGCTGTTGCTGGTGTATCACGACTTGCACGCCAGCAACCGCCAGCGCGAACGCCTGACTGCTTATCTCTCCGAGGATGAGGGCTTGAGCTGGCCCTGGAGCCTGCTGCTGGATGAACGCAGCGCGGTGTCGTATCCCGATGCGGTCTTTACTGCCGACGGGCAAATTTATGTCATCTATGACCACGAGCGCTATCGGGGCGGAGAGATTCTCCTGGCCCGTTTCCGGGAGCAGGACATCCTCGCCGGGCGGCTGCTGTCCTCCGGCTCAGCTCTGCGCCAGGAAGTGGACCATACCTGCCCCGTGCCGGGAAAATAAAAATACTCTGCGGCAATGCCTCCGGCGGCACCGGCGGCAGACAGGCCATCATATCCCGTCCCGGGCTGCCGTTCGTTTACAGCAGCGGGATGTTGTTCTGGAGGCAGCGCTGGGTCATCTCCACCGGCCAGAGGCTGGCCTGGATTTCACCGATATGCGCTTTCTGGAGGAACAGCATGCAGAGCCGCGATTGACCAATGCCGCCACCGATGCTCAAGGGCAGCTTTCCGGCCATCAGAGACTGATGCCAGGGCAGAGACAGACGCTGCGATTCATGCCGCAGAGACAGCTGCCGCAACAGCGCCTCCTGGTCGACCCGGATGCCCATGGAAGAGAGCTCGTAGGAGCGTTTCAGCACCGGGTTGTAAACCAGGATATCGCCGTTCAGGCCCTGGTATCCCGGTTTGGTGCTGCTGGACCAATCGTCGTAGTCCGGGGCACGTCCGTCGTGCGGTTCCGCGCTGCCGGGCAGCACGCCGCCGATGCCGATAATAAAGACCGCACCGAATTCTGCGGCGGCGGCATTCTCCCGTTCCTTGCTGTTCAGGGTCGGGTACTGCCGGTACAGGTCTTCGGCATGGATGAAAGTGATGTTTTCCGGCAGGAAGGGGATGATTTCCGGGTAATCCTGGCTGATGTAGCGCTCGGTGCGCCGGATGGCGTAATAGATTCTCCGCACGGTTTCCTGCAGATAGTCAAGAGTGCGTTCCGAGGGCAGGATAACTCGCTCCCAGTCCCATTGATCGACATAAATCGAATGGATGTTGTCCAGACATTCCTCATCCGGACGGATCGCATTCATGTCAGTGTAGATGCCTTCCCCCGGCTTGGCCCGCAGATGGGCTAGCTTCTGGCGCTTCCACTTGGCCAGTGAATGAACCACCTCGACGCGGCTGCCGTTGAGGTCCCGGATGGCGAAAGAGACCGGCTTCTCAATGCCGTTCAGGTCGTCATTGACACCGGTGCCTGACAGCACGAACAAGGGGGCGGTGACCCGGTTGAGATTCAGCTCGAAGGCCAGGTTTTGCTGAAAATGGTTCTTGATTTTGCCGATCGCAGCTTCAGTGCGAAGCTCATCCAGCAATGGCCGGTATCCGTCTGGAATAAAAAGCGAAGACATAATAATTTTGCTCGGTTGTGGGGTTGCGGGTTATTAGTTAATGTGCCAAGATTGGTGATGGATTGTCGCCGGAAATCCGCCCTTGTCGGTTGGTGTCGAAATGGTTTGGTTTGCGCCGGAAAGAGAGACAGTAGTTGCCCCCCCCGGTGAAGGAGCATCCGCGGCTGAAAAGCGGATTCGACCCGATCTCCTCCCCGGCGAAGGAGCATTCCC
>JAAYYJ010000270.1 GCA_012515455.1 Oligosphaeraceae bacterium | reverse complement strand
TCTGTGACCAGAATAACGGTGTGCTTCTGCAAAATCCGGGCCAGAATTTGGCTCTCCCACTGGTCTGGCATGGTCCGGTTGGCAGGGATATTCTGCAATTCTTCCAGCACCTGCGCGGGCGAGTCGGCCCGGGCCAGGGTTTGAAAGAAAGCTTCGCCGCCGTGTCCATCCCGGCAGGCGGCAACCATAATAATGACTCCATCGGTTGCGGTTACGCTTTCTGCCGCGGTCATGCCTTTAACGGCCTGATAGATATTCTGGTCGAGCGGGTATCCGCCATTGCTGGTGATGACGATTTCGGATTCCGGGACTGCCACTTCGCACAACCGGCGCAGTTCAGCGCAGCCGTGCTGATGTGCCTCCTGCGGGTCTCCGGCCACTGCTCTGACGATCTGCTTGTCCTGGTTCAGGACCACATTCAGACAGAAGGCCAGCTTGGCCTGTCTGGCGGCCCAGAGCATATCGAGGTGGATGGGATTATGGTCCAGATTGCCGGTCTTAGCAAAAGGAGACTGGATAAATTTCGCACAATGATTGGCCAGGACAGTCTTGCAGCCGGCGATGCCCGGCAGGACGCTTTTGCGCCCGCCGGAGAATCCGGCGAAGAAATGCGGTTCGATGAATCCCTCCGCGAGCAGCAGGTCAGTCTGCAAGGCCAGTTTATTGAGCCAGAGTTCACCGCCTGAGGGTAGGAAGCCCATAAAGCCCAGGTCGGCTTGCCGGTGGCAGCAGTGTGAGATGATTTTTTCCCGGGCCATGATGGCGGGGCCGAATTTTTGTTCCAGTTCCAGGGCAGTGGGTTTCCGGTGGCATCCGGTAGCGATCAGGATGCTGATATCCATTTCCGGGTTGGCGTGGCGCAGTTCCTGGAGCAGGGCCGGCATCAGGATTTTGCTGGGCACCGGGCGGGTGTGGTCGCTGGCGATGATCACCGCTGATTTCCGGTTGCGGGCGAGCTCTGCCAGGGCAGGGGAGCCGATGGGGTGGGCGAGAGCTTTGGCGACCAGAGCCGCGCCGGACTCGGCGGGTTTTTCGGCGCTGATGCGGGGAGAATATGTGCCGGCGAAGACTGCGGCAGGGATGCTGAAGGACATTTTGCCCTGGTCATACGGGACTTCGACCTTGATCATGGCATTTCCTGTGGTTTACTGTACCTGCGAGAAGAGTTTTTCGCCGATCAAGGCAGTGAAGAAGGAGCCGGTGAACAGCAGCGGGCAGTTCGGGGGGAGCTGTTCGCGCTGCTGGAGCTCAGGGATAATGCCCCGGATGGTCAGTCCGGCCTGCCGGGCCAGCACCTGCAGTTCGGGCAAGGCTGAGCCTTTGCCGGTATGCGGGTTGGTCAGAATAAAATCGGCCGGGAGCTTTTTGAAGGTATTGACCATGCCCTGTACATCTTTGCCCTTGACGATTCCCAGAATGACGGTGAAGCGGGTCCCAGGATACAGTTTCAGCACCGCATCGACCAGTTTTTCACTGGAGTCGGCGTTATGGGCGGCATCGAGCAGCACCAGCGGCGCGTTGCAGATTTTCTCGCAGCGGGCCCGCAATTCCGGCCAGCGGAACGACTCCCATTGCGGAGTCAGGCCCAGTACCGCCAGGGTTTTCCGGGCGAGGGCGAAATTGTCCTGCAGGAATGCCGGGGTCTGATGGGGGAAGACAGCGGTGGGGACATCACCGTCGGGGCGGTACACGGGTGCCTGCAGCTCGGAGGCCCGGCGCAAGATGAGTTCTTCGGCGGCGGGGAAAGGCTGCTTGCCCAGGATCAGCGGCACGCCGGGCTTGATGATGCCGGCTTTTTCGCTGGCGATGGCTTCAATCGAATT
>JAAYYJ010000269.1 GCA_012515455.1 Oligosphaeraceae bacterium | reverse complement strand
GCTACAAAGTCATTTACGGGGAGACGGTGGCCGGCTTCGCCCGCTGCCTGGAAATCAGCCGCGGCTCAGGGGTGAAGCTGATTATGGAAGCGCATGGCGGCACCATCCATTCCAGCGCCTCGCTGGGCTACCGCATCCTGAGCAATTTCTCGCCGGCCGAGGTCGGCTTCATCTACGACCCCAACAACATGGTCCGGGATGGTTTTGAAACCACTGCGGTCGCGCTGCAGCTGCTCGGCGATTATCTGGCGCACTGCCATGTCGCCGGACATTATCCGGTGGCCGGCGAGGCGGATGCGAACGGCACCGTGGCCTGGAAATGGGAAAAATGCCCGCTGGCGGCCGGACTCTACAATTTCTCCGAGATGTTCCGCTGGCTCCGCAAACTTAATTACCAGGGCTTTATCAGCCTGGAAGACTACCGCGACCAGCTGCCGGCGGAATTCCGCTGCCGGGAAGGGCTGGAATATATGAAGAAGCTGGATCAGGAGTAACCACGGTGGCAGGCAAGCTCTCAGGGCGGATGCTGCTCGTTGTAGACGGGCCGGCAGTGCTGGTGCATACTCTGGAATTCCTGCGCCTGGCCCGGCAGAACGGATTGACGGTGCGGGTGTTCCCAACCGCCTCGGCGCTGCTGTTCCAGAGCATCAATGCCTGGGCAGCTTACTCCGGACAGCCCTGCCGCGAATTCGAACGCCTGAGCGAAGAAGACCTCCAGGCGGCCGAGGTCCGCCTGGCCGCGCCGGCTTCAGTGCGGCTGCTGGAGCTGCTGCTGCAGAATGACCAGACTGCCCGCTACCCGTGGCTGCTGGCGCCGGCCCTGCTGCCGGAGGACAAGCCGGAGGAAGTGCAGCAATCCTTCGCGGCGCTGTTGCAGAAGCACCATAAGCTGCTCCTGCCCGGCGCGGATGTCTCTGACCTGGGAGCGATGGGCAAGCTCGCCCTGGCCTCGCCGGGACACTGCCTGGAAGCCGCTCTGGCGGAGCTCATTCCCCAGGAACTCGCCGGCGTGCGGGTGCTGCTGACCGTCGGACCCACCATCGAGGATATCGACCCGGTGCGCTTTATCTCCAACCGTTCGACCGGCCGGATGGGCCAGGCTCTGGCCCTGGCCGCGGCCCGGCGGGGAGCGCTGGTGACGATGATTCATGGGCCGCTGGCCGATCCGGTCTCGGACCATCCCAACATCCGGCCCCTGGCGGTGCGCAGTGCCCAGGAGATGTACGATGCCACACTGGCGGAAATCAGCCGCACCCAGGTCGCAATTTTATGCGCTGCGGTGGCCGATTTCACGCCTAATATCTATACCGAAGAGAAAATCAAAAAACAGGGGGCGGAGGGCATGCGTCTGCTGTTGCGCCGCACGCCGGACATCCTGGCCAGCCTCGGCCAGCAGGAAAAACGGCCCTTCCTGGTGGGATTCGCGGCCGAGAGCAACGACCTGGAATTGAACGCCCGGCACAAGCTGCAAAGCAAGCATTGTGATATCCTCTGCGCCAATGATATCCGCGAACCGGGATGCGGCTTCGCAGTCCGGACCAACCGCATCACCATGTTCTTCCCAGATGGCGAAAAAGAAGAACTGCCAATGCTCTCCAAAGACGAAGCAGCAGAGTGTATCTGCACGCAAATCGCCAGGCGTTGGGCTAAATAATCGTTAATGCGCGAAATCTTTGTGATGAGCACTTTCAGACTGCCGTATGTAGTCCAGGCTTGAAATTGGCCCCTAACCGCTCTGGCGCCGGCAATGCCGAGCCCTGCAGGAGCCTACCTGGTGCTTGACCAACACAACCACTGTGGCAATGCTCTTTTCCCAGCACCAATCTTCGCACCTTAATCATGTGGAGTTAGTTATGGCTCTGTCGCCATTGGCTGACATTATCCGCCATTGACTGTCATTGGCAGCCTTTGTTTGCCTTTGTCCGTCTTTTGAGTTAGTGATGGCACTGTCGCCATTGGCTGACATTATTCGCCATTGACTGCTATTGACAGCCTTTGTTTGTCTTTGTCCGCCTTTTGGGTTAGTGATGGCACTGTCGCCATTGGCTGACATTATCCGCAATTGACTTCTATTGACAGACTTTGTTTGTCTTTGTCCATTTTTGGCGCCCCTCGCGCGCGTCCTAATTAGGGTTGGGGGTCCCCCCAAT
>JAAYYJ010000031.1 GCA_012515455.1 Oligosphaeraceae bacterium | reverse complement strand
CTGGGTCGGGCAGTGCTCCCGGGGAATGCTGAGACCACGACGGATGGCCTGCAGGACATCATTGCCGTAGTTTTTAATCATCTTCGGCCAGAAATTTTGCACCTGCCGCAGCTGGGACAGATTCTCGGGCAGCAGCGCGACAGCGTCCAGCAGCTGCTGATCACTCATCACCCGGTTCCTGGTTTTATCCAGTGTCCGGGCGGTATTTTCCCGCCAGGCGGCCAGCTCGCGCAACACCGCCAAGCGCTGCCGGTCCAGCCGGCCTGAACCTTTCACAGTCCGGAAATACCGTTCGGGCGGTTCCTCAGCATAAAGCTCCGCCCGGGAAAACTGCTCCATCTCCTCCAGGCACCACGGCAGATTGCCCAAGGCGGAGATTTTTTCCTGCAGCAGCCGGGCCAATTCGGGCAGCCATTTCACGTCTGCGGAGGCGTACTCGAGCTGCCGGGCGCTGAGCGGGCGCTGGAGCCAGTCGCTGCGGGTCTCGGATTTATCCAAGGTGAAAGCGAAGAACAGTTCCAGCAGTTTCTGCAGTGAGCAGCCTTGGGTCAGGCCGCAGAATGCTCCTGCCAACCGGGTATCGAAGACATTTTTGGGTATGCCGCCCCGGCACCAGCGCCTGAGGATGGGCAAATCGCTGGTAGCCTCATGGAACACTTTCTGGACGGCCGGATTTTCCAGCAATGCGCGCAAAGCACTGCCGTCATCCACCTGGAGCGGGTCCACCACGGCGCAATGGTCGGTTCCCCAGGAGATTTGCACCAGGGCCAAGCGGGGGTAAAAGGTGCTGGACCACATGAATTCGGTGTCAACTGCCACCCGTGACTGGACCGAGGCTTCCTGGCAGAAAGCGGCAAAATCAGCGGTATTGTCAATCCATAATGACATTATGTGCTTTTATATTTGGCAAGTAATGGGGAGCCTGTGTCAACCGGCCGGGAACAGTGGAGAAAGGCGGTGCGCTGCCCAGGCCGATTGCTGCGCTTTACCAGTTAAACGATTTGAAGGGTTCGCAGGGAGCGGCGGGGGCGTTGGCTTCGCACTCCTGCAGGTGCGCGATGCCGGCCTTGATTTCCGCGGCTACAGCGTCCGGCGCCGAATACATTTCTTCAAACGACAGCCAGCCCTCGAATTTAGCGACCTTCAAGGCGAAAAACACTTCCTCGTAATCGACCAGGCCGCTCTCCAGAGAGCACTTCACAGTGCGCACGGTCTCACGTTGGCGTCCCCGCGGCAGTTCCTTCATACAGTACTCCCAGCGGAAATTCTTGATATGGACATAGGCCAGATACTGCCCCATCACCTCCACCGCGCCACGGGGCCGCACGAAGCCCTCAATAAAGGTATTGGCAGGGTCATAGATAATGCCGAACACCTGCGGGTCGAGGCCCTGCAGAATAAAATGATCTGCCACCGGGGAAGCGAAGACGCTGGAGCCATGCGTCTCCAGCACATAGCGCACCCCGGCCTGCCGCCCGGCCGATTCCAGACGTTCCATGCCTTCGCGGGTGATCTTCAGCAGGTAGTCATAAGAATCCGGCTGATGCAGCGCTTCGTTGTAATCCCAGGCATACCAGGGATGTGCGACCCGCAGCATCTTCCCGCCGGCCGCAGCCACAGCCTCGGTATAGCGCAGCACTTCGTCAGTGAGGTGGAGCTTCGGACCATTGATGAAAGACACCAGCTCCAGGCCGGCATCGCGGGTCAGCCGGACCATCTCCCGGGTGTCTTCCCGGATGCTGTCCAGACCCCCCAAGCCCCACTCAATGCCGGTGGCACCCACGCCCTTGATCAGCTCGACCATCGCCGCATTGCTGAAATTTTTCCGGAGCGAGTTCGTATTGACTGCAATCTTCATGTTTTTCCCTGGAGTGATTAGAGGTTCAATTTCGGCATTTTCTCCAGGACGATTTTTTCGGCCTCCAGGCTCCAGAGTCCGTTATGCCTGGCGCAGGCGTCAGCGAGTTCAGCGAACACCGGGTTGTTCTTGCCCAGGGCCGGCAGGTCCGTCAATGCGGTCAGGGGGAAATCCTGATGGGTGTAGATGAGCTTCTTGCCGCCGGGGATATTGGGCAGGTTCAAGGTGGTCTCGCGCGCGGCCGTCAAACCACCCACATGGGTGATCATCATGGCCGGATTGAGCACTCCCTTGCCCATCAGTTCCAAGGCCTCACGGATATCTGCGGTGGTGCCACCGGAAGTCCCGACCAGATGCGTCCCGGCATAATGCACGTTGTAGAAATTCAACTTGGCGGCAAACGCCGTGTCCGTCGGACCGGCAAAAAAATTCAGGCAGCCGTCCTGGGCCAGGATGGCATCTCCCTGCTCCACCACCGGTGCCACCGGTGCCAGTACGAAGACGTCATTGAAGCCAGTTCCGCCGGTCAGGGCCAGCAGGTCCTGCACCGCGCTGGCGGTGCGGGTATTCACGTACATCAGCTGCACGCCATGGGCCTGGGCGTTCGCGGGGGTCAGGATGGACTGGGCCCGGTCCAGGCGGGCCTGGTCGATATCGGTCACCACCACCAAGGACGGGCGGCGCGGGCCGTGCACGAGGTAGTCGATCAGCCCCAGCCCCATCGGTCCGGCACTGGCCAGACAGGCGCATTTTCCCCCCTCCACGATGCCCATGTTATGCTGGTACGATGCCGGTGGGATGTGGTACTGGGCATGGCAGGCTCCGATCAGGCAGCTCATCGGCTCGCTCAGGGAAGCCAGGAAGAATGCCTCGCCGCTGTATTTAAGCAAGCAGTTCATTTCCATCACGCAGGATGGGATGCGGATGTAGGTGGCATCCCCGCCGATGCTGGTGAAGGAATAGCCTGGAGCTTCCAGCGAGCCTTTGTACATCAGCGCCGGCTGGATGCCGAAACAGTCGCCGGGCTGGAACTGGGACCGCCATTTTGCGCCGACTTCCACAATCCGGCCCGAGAATTCGTGCCCGAGCATCGGCGGATTGACGGCACAGTCTTTGGGCACGCGTTTGTGGTCCGCGCCCTGCTTGGCAGCCTTGTAGCTGGACATGCAGATTGAATCACTGACCACTTCGGCGATGATTCCGTCATCTCCGCAGGGTGGAAGTTCAAATGACTCCAAGCGGATGTCCTGCTTTCCGTACAGTCTGAGAGCGGTAGTCTTCATATTCCATTACCTCATTGTTTGAACTTAACCAAAGCGGAACAAGTTAAACTGTAATCCATTTCCCGCAAAATGCAATTGCCCGCACCCACATTAACGGTATATCATCGGAGCCATGTAGCAGCGCTCGCCCGTGCAGTCACCCGACCAGGACAACATAGACGACTCGCACTGCCTCGTGCCCACAGAGGAACACCGCGAGTTCAGCCCCTGGGAATTGGTTTTCAAGCACTATGCCGACGGACTGCTGTTTTCCCGGAACCTGATCATGTTGGTGCCGGAACAGAAGCTCATCCGTCTGCCCAACCCCTTTGCCATCCTGGGCTGCCTGGACGGGCGCTTCGTGGTCGGGCATTATACCGACCCCACCCAAAGTCCCGGGCTGGTGATTGGCGTCCTGAAGGAACGTCATCTCCTCGCCCGCTGATTGCGACGGAAAGCAACTGGAACGGCGGTTTTTCCTGGTAAAACCTGGGGCTGGCCTGGTGCGCCGGGGGGGGGACGGGGAGACCGCGCTGCCTGCGTCTGACCATCCCGGTTATGCGCCATAGAGCATTCCCACCCCAAATCCACCTCTTCCGACCCACCTGCTGTCCCGTACTTCGCCGCCAAAGCGCCTCCGGTGCCGGAGGATGCCCGGGGATACGAACAACCGGCACCCGGGGGGTGCGGAAGGCAGCGGCAGAAGAGGAAATACGAAATAAATGCATAAAAAACTATAAAAAAGTCCAAAAACCATTTGCATTGCGGGAATTGCAGGCTAAGTTAGTGGTTGCCGTGTTTGGAATTTGAGAAAGAAAATGGACTTCTGAATGGATGATTGTCTTTTCCCGCCCCTTTCTCTTCCTTGGGTTTTCAAAGCAGCGTACTAGTCAGGCCTGAAATGGCCTCTTTCCACATATTGGCTTCGGAAAGTAAAAGAAAGAAGCTGAATGCCTAAGTTTGGAGAAAGTAGAAATGGCCAAGAATTTGTATGTCGGGAATCTGAGCTACTCTGTCACTGATGACGACCTCAACCAGCTTTTTGCACAGTTCGGTCAGGTTGACAGTGCAAGAGTAATCATGGACCGTGATTCCGGTCGCAGCAAAGGTTTCGGGTTTGTGGAAATGGCTGACGACAACGAGGCCCAGGCTGCTATCGATGCCCTGAACGGCAAAGATAACAACGGGCGCGTGATCAATGTCAACGAAGCCAAGCCCCGCACTGAAAACAACGACCGCGGCGGTTTCGGCGGCGGACGTCCCCGTGGCGACCGCGGCGGCAAGCGCTTCTGATTCCCGTTTCGGCCATGCTGGCAAGTATGCTTAATTCTTGCAGCGTGACCTATTCGGCTAAGACTTCTGTTTCCTTCCGGGACAGGAGTCTTTTTTTTGCCTTGTTTGTCCCGGCGTCAGCGCGATGCAGCCGCCGGGCCATCCGCCTCTATTTTCCCCGTCTCATGCCTGTTCTTCGGTATTAGGAGAAGCCAATGGCCAACATTCCGCGTAAGAGTATTGTTCTGGACAAGATGCGCGCCGGCAAGCGGGCGCTGAGTTTCAAATTAAATTTCTCCTGTCCCAATGCTCCGGCCATCCCCGCGCTGGCCGGTTTCGACTGCCTGTGGATTTGCCAGGAGCACGTCCCTGCCACTGATTACTCAACCATGTGTGCGCAAATCAACTGCGCCAGGGCTTATGGCATGGACACCATTGTCCGGGTGCAAAAAGGGTGCTATTCCGATTACATTCTCCCTCTGGAGGCCGATGCCGCCGGCATTATGGTCCCGCACCTGATGAGTGCTGCCGAAGCCCGCGACATCGTCCGCTGGACCCGCTATCACCCCATCGGTCGCCGTCCTCTGGACGGTGGCAATGCCGATGGGCTGTACTGCCGCATATCCCCGGCGGAGTACACCAGCTTTGTCAATGTGAACCGAATGGTCATTGTTCAGATTGAGGACCCGGAGCCGCTGGCCGAGCTGGATGCGATCTGCCAGGTGCCTGGCATCGATATGATTTTTTTCGGTCCCGGGGATTTCAGCCATTCGCTGGGGTACGTGGGAGAACTGGAGCATCCTGAGGTAGAGCGGGTGCGCCGGCTGATTGCCGAGACTGCCAACAAGTACGGGAAATTTGCCGGGACAGTGACGGGACTCAATACCATGGAGCAATATTACCGGATGGGCTACCATTTCCTGAACTGCGGTTCGGATGTCGGAGCGCTGAACAGTTTCTGCGACAAGGTGGTCAGCCACTTTAACAACCTGCAGCTGTAATCATCCTGTCCTGAACTGCCCCACCCGCCAGCGCAGCCGCCTGCCGGACTTCTGCTCCTGGAACGGGGCTGAGTGAAGGCATCCGCCGCGCCGTTGCCCCAGACAGCGGGAAAAAAAATCTGATTTTGTCCGTTTCTGCTTGACAAGCTGAGCTCAATATGCTAAACTATAAATTAGTCATATTTTTATCAGCACAAATTTACTGCGAGCAGACATGAAAGGCCTCACTGACAAACAGCAGGAAATCCTCGATTACATCGGTGCTTTTCAAGACCAGGAAGGCATGGCACCGACGATTGATGAAATCGCCCGTCATTTTGCCGTCACTGCGTCCACTTCCTTCAGCCACATCCGGTCTTTGCAGAAGAAGGGCTACTTGAACCGCTCCTCCAAAGCCCGCAGTCTGGCGCTGGTTGACCAGGAGCACTGCCGTCACTTTTCCTTGTCCATCAGCATCCCGGTGCTGGGACGCATCAGTGCCGGTGCGCCCCTGCTCTCGGAGGAGCATATAGAACGGCACCTCAACCTCGACCCCAGCCTTCTGCCTCGCAAAGTCAAAGGCGAGGAGCTGTTCGCCCTGCAGGTGCAGGGTGAGAGCATGCGTGATTTAGGCATCCTGAACGGCGACTTGGTCATTGCCCGCCAAGGCAGCAAAGTCTCCCAGGGGGATATCGTGATCGCGCTGGTCGAAGGCGAGACCACGGTCAAGTCGCTGTATCTGAGCAGCGGCCAGTGGGAGCTTCGCCCGGCCAATCCAGACTACCGGCCCATCAGAGTGCCTTTGGAGGAATTGTCCGTACAGGGAGTAGTTGTCGCCCTGCACCGCACGTATTAGCAACAGGTCATTCGACCGGAGCACTGCTATGATTGCCAGCCTCAGCGGCATACTGCTGGAAAACAACCTGACCGAGATAGTTGTAGAGGTCAATGGCGTGGGCTATGCTTTGACCGTGCCCCTGAGCACTGTCGACAAGCTGCCGCCGGTGCAGACTAAAGTCATACTTCTCACCCACCTGCAGGTCAGGGAAGACGCCCTGCAGCTGTATGGTTTCATCACGGCCGCGGAACGGCAGCTGTTCCGGCTGCTGATCAATGTTGTCCCCGGGGTCGGGCCGAAGCTGGCGATCAATGTCTTGAGTGCACTGTCCTGCGAAGGCTTCTGCACGGCCGTCGCGAATCGGGATATCAAGGGACTGTCCAGCATCAGCGGCGTGGGGAAGAAAACCGCGGAGCGGATGATTGTGGAACTGCAGGACAAAGTGGGCAGCTTCACCAGCGGGTCCGGCGCCCCCTCTCCCGCCGGCGGCAATACTCACCCGGCTGCTCAGGATGCCCTGGCAGCCCTGGAGACCTTGGGATACAAGAAGGATATCGCCGGCAAAGCGGTGCAGCGCCTCTGCGCCGAGGATCAGTCCTGCCACTTGACTGCCCCGGCTCTGATCAAGAAGGCGCTGCAGCTCCTGAACTCCTGACCCGCAGCGGGGGTGCCTGCTGCTGCCAACCGGCTTTCACCCCGCCGAATACACTTATACCACTATGCCAGCAGACCGCTTCATTACTTCTGAATTAAACACCCGCGAAGAGAGCTTCGAACTGACCCTCCGGCCCCAGACCTTCGCCGACTTTCCGGGCCAGGACAGCGTCAAAGAGCGCCTCCAGATCATGGTCGAGGCCGCAACCGCCCGCCATGAACCGCTGAGCCATATCCTGCTCAGCGGCCCCCCCGGGCTGGGCAAGACCACCTTGGCCAATATCATCGCCAATGCCCGCGGCTGCAATCTCAAAGCCACCAGCGGACCAGTCATCGAAAAGCCCGGCGATCTGGCCGGGCTGCTGACCGGCTTGGATGAGGGAGACATCCTGTTCATCGATGAAATTCACCGCCTGCCGATTCAGATTGAAGAATACCTCTACAGCGCCATGGAGGACTTCGTGATTGATATCATGCTGGAGCAAGGTGTCGGCGCCCGCTCCGTGCGGCTGAATCTACCCAAATTCTGCCTGATCGGAGCCACCACCCGGCAGGGGAAGCTCTCTGCCCCTCTGCGCTCGCGCTTCACCATACCCTGCCGCATGGATTATTACAAGGTTGAAGAGCTGCTGGTGATCCTGTCTCGCAGTGCCAAAGTGCTGTCCATTGAAGCCCAGCCGGACGGCTTGCGGGAGATTGCCAGCCGCAGCCGCGGCACGCCCCGGATTGCCAACAACCTCCTGCGCTGGGTGCGGGATTTCACTCAGGTTAAGGGGCAGACTTGCATCACTGCGCCGATCGCCGACCTGGCGTTGCAAATGCTGGAGATCGACAAGGACGGCCTGGATGAAATGGACAACCGCATCCTGCAGGCCATCATCGTCAAATTCAAGGGCCGGCCGGTGGGTCTGAAGAGCCTGGCCGTGGCGGTCGGTGAAGAAGAAAGCACCATCGAAGATGTCTATGAGCCGTATTTAATTCAGGAAGGATATATCCTGCGCACCCCGGCCGGACGGATCGTCACCGGCAAGGCGGAGCAGCGTTTTGGACTTAAAGGGCTGCCTGCTTCCGAGCAGCCTGGACTCTTCTGATCATCCGCGGCGCCGCGGTTTCCCTGCGGGGCTGCCTGTCACTACCACTGAAAAGGAATAATTATGCGCAGTATGACCGGATATGGGCGCGGGTGCGCCAGCTCCGAGGGCAATCAGATCACGGTTGAATTGTCGGCGGTTAACAGCCGCAAGCAGGTGGAAATGCGTTTCGCCATTCCCCGCGAACTGGGCATGCTGGAACCACAGCTGCGCCAGCAGGTGCAGCAGAAGCTCTCCCGGGGCAGTCTGAATATCGCCATCACTTATCAGCTCAGCGAAGAGACGAACTGCCAGCTGGGGCAGCTCGACCTGGCGGCGGCCAGAAGAGCGGCAACAGCCTTGCGGCAGGCGGCCAGTGCCGCCGGACTGAGCAGCGAACCAACCCTGGCGGATATCCTGCTGGTGCCGGGAGTAATCAGTCAGAACAGCAGACTGCCTTTCGAACCCCTGCAGGCACTCGCAACCCAGGCCCTGGGACAAGCTCTCGAAGCGTTGGATCAGATGCGCCTGACTGAAGGTGCGGCTTTACAGGCAGACCTGCTGGCCCGAGGCAAGATCATGCGCAACCTGGTCGAGGATATCGCCGGCCGCGGCGAAGAGGCGGTCCGGCAGCAGCAGCAGCGCCTGCAGGAACGCATCAGCAAGCTGGGGCTGGAGCTGGAGATCAATGACGAGCGCCTGCTCAAAGAGGTGTTTTTTTATGCCGAACGCTCTGACATCACCGAGGAGCTGGTGCGCCTGCAGAGCCATTTGCAGCAGTATGAGGAACTGCTGCACAGCGCTGACGACCCCGGGCGGAAGCTGGATTTCCTGGGTCAGGAGATGAACCGTGAGGCCAACACTTTATCGGCCAAGACTGCCGACAGCCAGATTGCCGCGCTGGCGTTGGCCTTGAAAACGGAACTGGGCCGGGTCCGGGAACAAATCATGAATATCGAGTGAGCTGGCCATGTCCGCAGATAAAGATAAACTGCCCGTCACTGCCGCGCTCCGGGAATTGCGCAACGCCGGCATCAGCTGCCCGGTTCTGCAGTATGACTATGTTGAACGCGGCGGCACCTCCCGTTTGGCCAGTGAACTGGGCCTGGATGAGCACCTGGTGGTAAAAACCCTGATTATGGAATCATCAGACCAATCCCCGCTGGTGATTCTAATGCATGGCGACCGCAGTGTCTCATTGAAGAACATGGCCCGTTTTCTGGGTGTCAAGGGCGTAGCCCCGTGCGCCCCGGCCCAGGCCGAGCGCTACTCGGGCTATAAATGCGGCGGCACCTCACCTTTCGGGCTGCGCCGCAAGATGCCGGTATACATCGAGAAAAGCATCCTGGATTTGCCGTTCTTCTATATCAATGGCGGGTTGCGTGGCCTGGTGCTGCGGCTCACTCCCGCGGACTTGCTGCGAGTGTTGCAGCCCACTCCGGTGCAGGTCGCCATCGAAGCCCTGGACTAAACTGCGACTGGGAGTGCGGTTGCCATGCAGCGTTACAATATAACTGCAATCTTCCTGGGGCTGCTCCTGCTGCCAGGGTTCCTGATACGGCCTCGGTACGAGCGCAACTATCAGGTCGCGGTATTCAACACCATCGGCGAAATACACCTCTGGGGCCGGAATGAGCAGGGCTGCCAGGACAGCGCCCGCAAGGTCATTGCCGCCTGGCAAAAACTGCACCGGACCTTGAACCGCTTCGCGCCGGATAGCGAGCTGTCGGCGTTGAACCGCACGGCTCCCGGGGAACCCTTTCGCTGCTCCGAATCACTGTGGAAAATACTGCAAAACGCCCGGGAACTGCACACGCTCACCGACGGCGCTTTCGATGTCAGTATCAGCCCACTGATGCGGCTGTGGGGCTTCAAGCAGCCGAATCCGCAACTGCCGCAAGAGCAAGATATCGCCCAGGCGCTGCAGCTGGTCGGTTTGAACAAGCTGCACTTCGATGACCAGGAACGCACGGTCAGTTTCCCGCTGGCCGGCATGGCGCTCGATTTCGGCGGCCTGGCCAAGGGCTATGCCTTGGACCAGGCCAGGGAGATTCTGGAGCAGGACGGGCAGGACTGTTACATGCTCAATTTGGGCGGCAATATTTACTGCAGCGAAAAACTGCCGCCGGGGCGCAAGCAACCATTCCAAATCGGCATTCGGGACCCGCAGGATGCCGGCAGGATTCTGAAGGTGCTCACCCTGCGCGGGCAATTTGTCTCCACCAGCGCCAATTATGAGCGCGGCATAAGGGTCGGCGAAAAAAAGATCGGG
>JAAYYJ010000268.1 GCA_012515455.1 Oligosphaeraceae bacterium | reverse complement strand
TCCCTCACGCGGCATTGCTCCGTCAGGCTTGCGCCCATTGCGGAAGATTCTCGACTGCAGCCTCCCGTAGGAGTCTGGGCAGTGTCTCAGTCCCAGTGTGGGTGACCGACCTCTCAGTCCACCTACCCGTCGTAGCCTTGGTGGGCCATTACCCCACCAACTAGCTAATGGGACGCGAGCCCATCCCCGAGCGATAAATCTTTGCAGCACCAGTCAGGTGACCGGTGCTCCACATCCCGCATTACACAGCGTTTCCACTGCTTATTCGGAACTCGGGGGCAGGTTGCTCACGTGTTACTCACCCTTTCGCCACTAGATGACCCGAGGGCCATCCCGTTCGACTTGCATGCCTAATCCATGCCGCCAGCGTTCATTCTGAGCCAGGATCAAACTCTCCATAACTGAAAAGTTAGACCTGTGATTCATACAGGTTACTGTATTCTCTTAATTGACTTTTTTGGTAAAGCCCGGCGATTGTCACTCGCCGGACCCGCACATCTCATTGCGCTGTCCAATTTCCAAAGAGCTTTTTGCACTGCCCCTCTTTCAGGGCGTGAGGATTAATATGACACAGCTTCCGCCCTTTACAAGTCGGATGGCAACTTTTTCAGAAAAGTTTTTCCCCCCGCCTGACCCCGGGGCCAGGCGGGGCCGCTCGCCGGAGCGGGAAGGCTTTCAGGATCAGGATATTCCGCAATCCTGGTGTGTCAGTCGATTTTTCGGAGCACCAGGGCGGTTTGCGAGGGCAGATACAGCCTGATCTGGGTTTCCAGGGCCCCGGCGACTGGCACGGTCCGGGTAAAACAGGTCTGTTCCGGCTCTAACCGGGCCAGACCGGCGAACTGTTCCGCATCGCTGTCCAGGCTGAGCCGGAATGAGCCCGGCGGGCAGGGGCAGGCATAATCAGGATATGAATTCCGGGGGTGGAAATTAAAGGCAAAGAGCAGCGAGGCTCGTTCGAAGACCAGGACCTGGTCTTGGTCGTGGCATTTCAACAGCTGCGGGCGACAGGAGAAGAAATCCGGCTGCCTGCGGCACAGCTTCAGCATCTGCTGTTCGAACCGCCACAGGCAGTGATATGCCAGGCCCTGGTCATCGGCGAGGTCCCAGCGCCGGCGGGCGTGCTGATATGACCAGTTGTTGCCTTCGCGCGGGAAATCAATCCATTCCGGGTGTCCGAATTCATTTCCCATAAAAGTCATATATCCGTGTCCGGCGCAGGCCAGGGTTGCCAGGCGGGCCATCTTGTGCAAGGCCAGCCCGCGCAACACTGCCGGATCGTCGCAGCCGCGGTGCATGGCATTGTAGACCCGCTCCCCGAGGCACCGGAACAGGAAGGTCTGCCCTCCCACCATCGCCTGGTCATGACACTCAACATAGCTGACCGTACGCTCGTCCTGCCGGCGGTTGTTGAGCTCAAACCAGAGTTTGCGGATCGGCCAGTCCTGCTCCGGCCGGTCCAGCAGTATGAACCAATAATCGGCAATGCCCATTGCCAGCCGGTAAGTGAAGCCGCAGCCGCCCTCCTGCGCCTGCGCGCCCAAGCCCGGCATGCCGCTGACCTCTTCTGCGATAGTGCAGGCATGCTTTCGACATTGGCGCACCAGCTCATTGGCCATGGCGAGGTAATTCCAGGCCTCCCAGTCGCAATTGGGGCCAAAATAATCCTGGTATGAGGAAAAGACTCTCCCCAGTCCGTGGTCCAGGTACAGCATACTGGTCACGCCATCGAAGCGGAAGCCGTCGAGACGGTACTCTTCCAGCCAGTAGCGGCAGTTCGAGAGGAGAAAACGCGCGACCTCCGGTTTGCCATACTGGAAACAGCAGGACCCCCAGGCCGGGTGCTCGCCGCGCGGGCCGGGATGGAAGAACTGCGTCCGGTCACCGCAGAGATTCGCCAGTCCCTCCAATTCGTTGCGCACGGCATGGGAATGCACCAGGTCCATAACCACCCGCAGTCCCAGGCCGTGGGCGGCGTCGATGAGTTCTTTTAATTCCTCCGGCGTACCGAACAGATCACAGGGGGCGTAGAAATTTGCAACCTGGTACCCGAACGATGCATAATAGGGATGCTGGGCGATTGCCATCAGCTGCAGGCAGGTGTAACCGGTTTCGGCGATGCGGGGCAGGATTTTGTCTTTGAATTCCCGGAATGTCCCCACGCGTTCTTCCGCTTGGGCCATGCCGATATGGGCCTCATAGATCAGCAGGGGGGCATCCGTTCCGGAGTAGTCGTGCTGCCAGTGATACGCTTCCGGCTCCCACACCTGGGCATTGAACACCAGTCCTCCGACGGCATTTCTGGCTCGGACGGTGCGGGTAGCGCAGCTGGGCAGTCGCCACCCCTCTCCTCCGGGCCAATGGACTTTCAGCTGGTACTGCTGGCCATGTCTAAAGGCATCGGGGGGGAAATAGCCGCACCAGCAGCCTTCGGCAGCCGGCTGCAATTCATAGCGCTGGTCCCACTGCCAAGCTGAGAATTCTCCAATCAGGGCGACGCTGACCGCCTGTGGCAGCCATTCCCGGAAGCACCAGTCTTCTCCGGTGATGCGATGTAAGCCGAAGAATTCATGCCAGTTGGCGAACTCCAGCAGGTCTTTTCCATGCAGGAATTTACCCTGCCACTCAGCACAAAAGCGGCTGCGCTTTTCCATCTCCTGGCGAAATTCTACGGCCAGGTAGTGGTCCTGCCACAGACTAGCCGGTTCGTTGGTCAGGCGTTTGCAATGCCCTCGCATGATCTCTGTTGTCCTTTTCCTGTCCCCTGAGCAGACCGGCCCACCTGAACGTGGCAACGCGCGCGGTCCCGGGTTGCATAGCATGGGTGCAATGGTCTTATTCTTGCGAATGCTGGTGGAGACAAACCCGACACTCCCGCCGAGACGGGGTGGGCGGGGGGCGTCTTAGCGGGGTAGTCTCTGCACTGAGAAAAAACGGCACTGGCAGAATAACATTTTGTCTTTGTTATTATAACCAAGCTCCTGCTATTATCAAGCCCAGGGCGGAAAAATCCCTCCCCGCAGCCCGGATGATCATGCTCGCGCGCCCCCGAGCAATGGCTGCCCGTATTTTCATTCGCACCCGCCCTTGCCGTCGGGGTCTTGGTTGTTAGCCTCTGCCAAACTGCCCCGGTACCCGGCAGGAACTGCACTTCCGGTGGGTGATAGATCATGCAGTTGTTTTTTTTTATGCACAGAGTATATT
>JAAYYJ010000267.1 GCA_012515455.1 Oligosphaeraceae bacterium | reverse complement strand
TCGCCTTGAAGACTCTCTCCTGGTGCCAGGTCTTGGGCAAATTCTGGTGCTTCGGGGTGTATTGCCTGGCCCTCGGCCTGACTGCCGTGGTTTTTCTCATCTGCTAATTGCTGGGCTGGAGGACGGCAGCACAGTCATCGTTGCGCTGGTAAAACCGGGGTTGGCATTGTTTTTTGCCAAGGTTAGGCATATAATATAAACAAGCCGGAATATTGTTGACATAAATAAAACGAGAGACAGACCATGGAAATCATTTCTGAAAAAGTCGGCACCATATTAAAGATGACAGTAAAAGGTCGCCTGGTGGTATCCTGCACGGAAGAATTCAAGACTGCCATGTCGGATGCCATTGAAGCCAGCCAGCACATTGTGCTGAATCTGGAGGAGATGAGCTACATCGACAGCAGTGGTCTGGGGGCGCTGGTATTCGCTCAGCAGAAGCTCTCCGACAAGGGCGGGGAACTGAAGCTGGCCGCACTGCAGCCCAAACCGCGCATCGTGTTTGATATCACCAAGGTATACCGTATTTTCGAAATCTTCGACAACGTTGACGCTGCAGTTGAGTCCTTCAAGCAGCAGTAATTCTGAGCCCTGCACCGTAAAGGAATCCAGCCATGAGCTCCGCCCCACTGGTCAGCGTCCTGGTGCGTTCCCATAACGATGCCAAATATGCCGGCCAGACTTTTGCGGCGCTGCTGCAGCAGGATTATCCGAATTTCGAACTGCTGTCCTGTGATGACGACTCCAACGATGGCACAGCCGGGATTATTGCCCGCTTCCCGACCCTGCGGCTGGTGCCCCGCCCGCCCGGTAGATATGTCCCCGGACGCACCTTGAATGCCATGGTGGCCGCCAGCCGGGGCGAAATTGTGGTCTTCAATAATGCCGACGCAGAACCCTGCTCGGAACAATATCTGTCATTGCTGCTGCAGCCGTTTGCCGACCCGGCGGTACAGGCGGCCTATGCCAATCAGATCAGCCGTCCCGATGCTCTGAAGCAGGTTTGCAAGGACCATGAGCGGGCCTTCGGGGATGGCAGGTTGGCAGCACAGTGGGGTGATTTCTTCTCCTTGGCCAGCGCGGCCATCCGCCGCGAGCAGCTGCTCGCCTTCCCCTTCGCAGAGGATATTCAGTATTCCGAGGATGTGGAATGGGCCAAGCGCTGCCGCCAACGCGGCGGTAAAATCGTCTACGTACCGGCGGCCAAGGTGCTGCATTCGCATAACTACAGCCTGAAACAGCTGCGCCGCAGATTCTATAACGAGGGACGCGCCGAGGCGCAAATTTTTGCCCGTCGGATCAGCCTCGTGCATTGCCTGGGACAGAGTGGCATGGAGACCCTGCGGGATTTCGGCTATCTGCTGCGTCGCAGTGCCTGGAAGGAGCTGCCCCTGGCACCGATCCGCAGGATAATCCAGAAATTTTCCTTCTACCAAGGCGCCCGGGACTTCCTCCGGCAAAGGCAGCAGCGATGAGCAAAGCACCGCCGCGGATACTGTTTCTGAGCCGATATGCCGGTTTTGCCGGCGGTATTGAACGCTATATGCATGCCACCGCCCAGCTGCTGCGCTCAGCCGGCTATGGCCTCGACTGCGCTTGCCAGGAACAGACGCGGGACTATGAGCTCTTCGCCGCAGGCTTCGACAATATCCTGAGCCTGCCCGAAGCACTGCAGCAACAGGACCAATATGACCTCCTGGCAGTGCATAAAATCTTCGACCGCCACTGGCTGGAAAAAATCCTCTCCTGCCGTTCCCGGGGCCTGGCCCTCTTTGTGCATGACCATGATACTTATTGTCCGCGGCGGCATTATTATACCCCGTTCGGACGGCGTAACTGCCGGCGGAAGTACTTCCGGGTGCCTTGTACCGCCTGTGCCATGCTGACCAGCCCCAGGCATTGGCAGCAGGGCCCTCTCGACCAACTCCTGGAACTGGGCTGCGAATTCCCGCGCCGTCTGGACCTGTTCCGGCAGTTCCCCGCCGTGGTGGTGCTCTCCGACTTCATGCGCGGAAATCTGCTGCACAATGGTTTTGCCCCGGAACAGGTGCTGAAACTGCCGCCCTTCGTGCGGCTAGGGAAATGCGCCCATACGGCTCCCTTGCACCGGCCGCCGCAGCTGTTGTTCGTGGGACAGCTGATCCGGGGCAAAGGCGCAGACCTGCTGCTGCAGACTCTGGCCCGCCTGGAGATGGATTTCCGGGCCGTGATTGCCGGCGATGGCTTCGACCGGCCGGGACTGGAGAAGATGACCGCTGAGCTGAATCTGCAGGAGAAGGTGCATTTCGCCGGCTGGGTCAGAGAGACCGAGGAACTCTACGCCTCCAGCGATCTGCTGCTGCTGCCCGCACGCTGGCAGGAGCCCTTCGGATTGGTCGGACTGGAAGCCGCAGCCCAGGGATTGCCCATCGCCGCTTTTGACCTGGGCGGATGCCGGGAATATCTGCTGCCGGGCATAAACGGACTGCTGGTGCCCCCGGGTGAGGTGGACGAACTGGCCCGGCAGACCAGCGCACTGTTGCGCGACCCGGAACGGTTGCTGGCTTACGGACAGGCCGGAATGAATATCGCCAGAGAAAAATTCTCCCCCGAGCTCTTCCTGGAGAATTTTTCCCGGCTGCGTCTGTCGGAGAGGGGGTCTCGCTGATGCGGATTCTGGTCGACTGCATCCCTTATGATGGTGATAAATCCGGCATTTCGGTCTACACCCGCAATGTCGTGCGCGAATTGTCCGCGGCCGGGCAAGAGGTGGTGCTGCTGCTGGAACCCGGGGCAGAGAGATTCTTCCCCGGTTACGCATTTCGTCTGGCACCGGCCTGGACCGCCTCGCCGGCCGGTTCGATGCTCTGGCATTTGTTCTGCCTGCCCTGGCAGCTGCGCAACCGTGATTTTGATTTCCTGCTGTTGACCGCGGCCAACCGCCGGGCCTTGTCCTTCTATCCTCTGCCAACCATAGCCGTGGTCCATGACCTGGCCCAGTACCATGTGCCCGGCAAATACAGCCGGCTGCGGATGTTCTACCTCAAGCACCTGCTGCCGTTCTTTGTCCGGCGGGCGGCGCAGCCCCTGGCAGTAAGCCAGTCAACTGCTGCGGACATGGAGACGTACTGGGGCATCCCGCGCAGCCGCACTGCAGTCTGCTACAACGGATTGTCACCCTTGCCAGCGGCAAACCGGGGCTGGTGTGCGGCGCAGGGGCTGGAGGCTAAAAAATATATCCTCTATGTCTCGCGCCTGGAACATCCCGGCAAGAACCACCTGAACCTGATTGCCGCCTATGGTCGGCTGCCCCAGGAGTTGCGCCGGGAATACAAGCTGGTGCTGGCGGGCTCGGATTGGCAGGACGCCGGTATTATCAAGGCCGCCGCCGCCGCACTGCCGCAGCCGGGAGCGGTACTCTTCCCCGGCTTCATTGCAGCGGAAGACCTGTATGAAGCATACAGCCAGGCCAGAATGTATATCTTCCCCTCATTCTTTGAGGGCTTCGGCCTGTCCTTGATCGAAGCAATGTCCCTGGGAGTGCCCTGCGCCTGCTCCAATAACTCCTCGCTGGGCGAAATCGGCGCCGGCGCGGCCGCCCTTTTCCCGCCTGGCGAGCCGGAGAAGATAGCCGCGGCAATGCAGGAGGTACTCTGCAATCCGGAATACTCCCGTACGCTGGCAGAGGCAGGACGGCGCCGGGCTGCAGAATTCGACTGGCAGAAACACGCCGCCGCCATTATCAAGCACGGCGAGAGGATGCTTGCCCAAGCCGGGCAGCGCTGAGGACTGCCCGGAGACTATGACTGCTGCTACTGTGCTGCAGAATATGGCTCAGCGCTGATCCTGGTCTTCATGGTATGCTGCTGACCTGGTGGAATGCAACGCGCGTCATCCCGGATATTGCAGCATTCCACACAGACCATGCCGTTGTATTCGTCATCCCCAAAATCAGGCATCCGCCGGGCTTTGTCAATCCAGGGATTCCAGACTACCGAAGACGCGCTGTTCTCGCGTTCGAGCAAAATCTTCCGCCCGTAGCCGGGGTCCAGGATGGTCACCGCTGCACCGCTGTCCATAAATACTGCATCTGTTTCGGCGGCGAAGGTGATATCGCCTTTCTGCTGGCAGTAAGTTTTCGTGTCTTTGTCCACTGCATCGTGGTAGGTCAAACCGTCAAAACCCTGAATGCGGATTTTGCGGATGTCCGAGATATTGTAGTAGGTGTGCAGGGCCTGATTGATGGTAAAGGGCACTGAACCGGTGTTGCTGGTGCGCAGCGACAGCTCCAGGGAACGCCCGACCCGGACCAGAAATTCCAGCCGGAACGAGTAGGGCCAGATTTCCGGGGCGTGCTGGTCGGGCAGACAGGTGAAGAGCGCCTCGGTGCAATCGGGCGATACTGCCCGGCTGCCGCTCAGAGTCCAGAAGTGGTACCGCACATAACCGTGCGAGGTCGATGCTCCAGCCGGCGGCGCCCCGAACCACGGCCAGCAGATGGGAATGCCGCCGCGCAGGGCCGAACCGTCTGCAAATACCGCTTCGCGGCTCATCCACAGCAGGTCGCGGCTGCCGTGCGGGGTGTACGAGAGCAAATGCGCGCCCAGCAGGCAGATTTCAGCGCTGGCAGCAGCGTTGCTGATGCGGATCACCGGCAGGCCACCAGGGCCGTCGACGATGTCAAGTTGTCCAGGAATGATGTACGGCAGGAGGTTAGTCTTGTCCATCGAATGACCTTTCAGTTGCGGCCTAAAAATTTGCTGATGGTGGTCAGGATGCTGTCTTTTGACAGCGACAGCCGGGCGCTCTTGGGAAGCAGCTGGGTGGTCATTTCTGCCACTTTCGCCAGTTCCGGGTCGGGACGGCACAGGGTGAGGTTGTTCTCCGCGGACAGCATCAGGCAGCCGCGCAGGCCGCCGATTTTCATGATCATGGGCTGGTAGTTGGCCTGACTCAGCCATCCCTCCTGGTTGTCGGCAATGCCGTCCAAGTCCAGGAAGACCTGGCTGAGGGGTGCGGTCAGCGGCAGTGCGCAGAGCGCGGTCCGGGCAGCTTCGCCGCTGGCGGCCAGAACCAGGTCCGTGATGCCATTCTCACGCAGGAGCTGAATGCTGGTCAGGATGTCCTGCACCCGCATGGAGAACAGACTGGGATTGAAGGCATGGAAAGTCGCCGTGCTTTCGTCCCGGGGCGAGCGTTCCAGCATCGGCGCGCTCTCGCCTGAGCCCAGCATTTCGATCACCAGGGCGTTGCATTTGCGCCCCAGGATGGTGTCCAGCAGTGCAGATTGTGTACCGCCGCTGAAGAACACATTCTTAGACTGCTCCGCCAGCAGGATAAAAGTCGGGTACTTGGGGTTCGGTTCGGGATGGTTCAGCCAGACCGCGGAGATGATGTCGCCGGTGTCGCGCCGGGAAATCAGCCAGCCATTGGCGTCCGCATCCCGCAGAGTCCATTTGGGCAGCGTGACTCTGACCGCGATATTCTGCAGATGCAGGTCGTTGTTCAAAATGGCGCTGAGCTGCTGCCGCCGTTCCTTCTGCCAGGCGGCGAAGTCGTTTTTGGTCCCGGCCGTGAACAAGGCATTGGCACAGTAATAGGGCTGGATTTTCTGCAGAGCATCGCGGCAGCTCTGAGGGGTGGGCTGGTGCGGCTCAGGATGGTGCAGCAGCAGTTCCGGCGGCGGCGGCGGGATTTTGTCTTCGGGGAGATTCTCCCGCAACGCCTGATTCAGGAGCCAGTGGGTGAACCAGGGATAGATGCGTTCACGGGTGCACTGGTCGTAGTTATGCTCGGCATCGCGATGGAAGTTAACGATGTTCTTTTCAGCCTGGAACAGACGGTATACTTTTTGCAATTCCGGGAACTCATAACGCGGCAGAAGATTGGTCCAGTCGCGGGTGACTGACGGCAGCAGTACCGGGCGCGGTGCCAGAGCGGCCAAAATGTCAAAACTGGTCACGCCGTTGAGGCGCAGCAACGGCCCCTCTTCACATTGACAGCCACCCTGGTAGTGCGAGGACAGCATGCAGACCGGCGCCAGGACCTTGATGCGCTCATCCAGCAGGGCCACGGTCCAAGTCTGGGACGCACCGCCGGAAGCGCCGGTGCAGCCCAGACGACTGGCATCGACCTCCGGCAGTGAGCAGAGCAGGTCTGCTGCCCGCAGGCTGTTCCAGGTCTGCAGTCCGAAGGTGCTGACGCCATACAGCGAAGCGGGAGCATCGAGGTCCTTGCTCCAGCCGTGCAGCAGTTCGTCGTTGTCATTGTAGCCGACCATGTCATAGCTAAAGACCACGAATCCCAGTCGGGCCAGCATCAGGCAGCGCATGGGTATCGACCCGCGCTCGTCGTGATGGATGCGGCCAGTGCGCCAGTGCCCGTGCGGGCAGAGGATTGCCGGTGCTGGTGACTGCAGGCGGCCGGGGAAATACAAATTGCCGGTAAGCTTCAGGCCGGGCAGGGTCTCCAGGGCGACTTTGGCAATGACTGTCCCCTCGTAGGGCTCATGGCCCCAGATCTTGGGGACCTGGGGAGGAACCGGTATCTCCGGCCACAGCCCGGCGGCCATTTCGACTTGCGAAATGGTGAAGGCCTTGCGCTGTTCCCACTCCTGCAGGTTCGCCGGCGCGACTGCGCTGTAGGCATATTCGTTATGACGGACATTCAGCAGGCGATGGTCCGTGAACAACGGCGATTTAGGCAGAATTTGCGGGATGCTGGTGCTGGTGTTCATTAAGCTCTGGCTCCTTCCGGAAATCAGTGTTTGTGACTGCAACAGCCAGCACAGCAGCTCTGGCCGCCGGATTGGGCGCTGGGGCATTGCCCGGAATAAGAACAGTCGCTCTTGTTGGAGACACCGGCACTGAAGGATGACAGGAGTTTCTTGACTTTCTCAGCCTGACACTTCGGACAATGCGGGGCAGCCTCATTGAGACGCTTGTGCAGATGGCTGAATTTATGTCCGCAGGACTGGCAGCTGTACTCGTAAATGGGCATGATATTTCTCCTTTTCTGCTGCATTGATGGCAATGCAGTAATATATAATCGACCGGCTGGGAAAGCAAAGCCACTCGGGGCTTTTCCAGGCTGAGCGTCATCTGCCCGTGATGGGTGTGACGTCAATGAGGTAGACCTGGCGGGTGCCGTTATGGAAGGAATCGATGCAGACACTGCGGTTGTCGCGGGACCAGTTGGGATGCAGATCGCAGCGCGTCGGGATGGGAATGTCGACACTGGAGTAGAAGCAGCCGATTTCATACGCCTGCTGCCGGCTCAGATCATAGAGGAACAACTGCCGGAAAGGCGATTCCGGGGAAGGATAGGAGTCGGTCAGCATCCACTTGTTGTCCGAGGAAAACGAGCAATGCCCGTCCCCCGGGAAGACGTCCTTGGCAATCACTTCAATATCCTGGGTGCGGTCAGTGAACAGATGATACTGCCAGCCCGTGGCAAAACGATTGGAGAAGTTGATGATTTTGTCATTGGCGATCCAGGTGTAGTGCGAACTCATATCCTCCAGATTCAGGGGATAGATGTCACTGCCGTCGATATTGGCGGTGAACATGTGGGTGAGGTGCCATTTCCGGCCATCGCGCCAGGTGCGCCAGCGGTGGAAGAAGGCAAAACGGCGGCTGTCTGGACTGAACAGCAGATGATTGAACCAGCCCGGAGTGTCCTGCATGCCATACTCGCCGCCCCGGAAATAACTGCGGGTGATCTGATCCAGTGATACTACCAGCCGTGACTCATTGCGCTGCAGATCGACCAGCCAGATGCCGTCATCAGCAGGGGTATGGATATCCTGCCCGGGATCATGGACACCGGGGTAGCCATAGCCGGGACGCTCACGGTCCAGGCGGGAAAAATTCAGGCTCAGGGCCCATTTCCCGTCCGGGCTCAGGCAGTAAATCGGCCGGCAGAGGGTGCGGGTCTGCCCGCTTTTCAGGTCGAGAATCCGGGAGACGAAGTGATCGCCCTCACGGTCGTTGTAAATGATCCGGTCCTCGGGGTAGTCGGACAGCCATTGCAGCATGCAGCCCTGCTGCCAGCACCAGGCGTCAGTCTCAGCAATGCGGCTGCTGGCAAAATCCTTGTCCAGGTCGATCAGAAGAATGCCGGCTTTTTCCCCCGCCTCGGGCTGGCGGGCGGAAAAATCCGTCTCCAGAGAGAGCAGACGCCGTCCGGAGAGATTCCAGGGATATTTGTCGAAGTAGCCGAAAAAGTGATGCTTCGGACCCTGGGTTACGGGAACGACCGGCAGATGCTTGATGATGATCTCTGACATGACATATCCTGGTTGGGGAGCTGACCCGCTGACGGCCGCGGCCATCGCGAGCAAAACATACCCCTGCCGGCATCCGTACGATAATGCTGGCAGGGGAAAGCCGGAACTGTTTCAGGCGCAGTCTCAGAAATCGGCGGACTGGGGTGTCCTGGGGAAGGGGATTACGTCCCGGATATTGGTCATACCGGTGCAGAAGCGGACCATCCGTTCGAAGCCCAGGCCGAAGCCGGCGTGGGGCACGCTGCCGAACCGCCTGAGGTCGCAGTACCACCAGTAGTTCTCCGGCTCCATCCCGGTTTCCCGGATGCGCCGTTCCAGGACCTCCAGGCGTTCCTCCCGCTGGCTGCCGCCGATGATTTCGCCCACATTGGGGAGCAGCACGTCCATGGCGGCGACAGTCTTGTCGTCGTCATTCAGGCGCATGTAGAAGGCCTTGATTTCCTTGGGATAATTCATCACAATGACCGGCCCCTTGAACAGCTTCTCGGCCAGGAAGCGCTCGTGCTCGGACTGCAGGTCTGCGCCCCAGTGCGGCTTCAGCTCGAACTGATCCGCATTTTTCTCCAGAATGGCCATGGCTTCGCTGTAAGTGATGCGGGTGAATTTAGCCTCGGCCAGGCGGGTGAGATTATCCAGCAGCCCTTTTTCGATGCGGTCATTGAAGAATTGCAGGTCCTCCTGGCGTTCCTGCAGCACTGCCTGAAAGAGGAAGCGCAGGTAATCTTCAGCCAGATCGGCGTCGTCATTGAGGTCCGCGAAGGCGATTTCCGGTTCGATCATCCAGAATTCTGCCAGATGCCGGGTGGTGTTGGAGTTCTCGGCCCGGAAGGTCGGTCCGAAGGTGTAGACATTGCCCAGGGCGCAGGCGTGGGTCTCGGCTTCCAGCTGGCCGCTGACGGTGAGATTCGCAGCCCGGCCGAAGAAATCCTGCTTGAAATCAATGCCCTTGCGGTCCGGGTCCAGGGGCAGTTTTTCCAGATTCAAGGTTGTGACTTGGAACATCTCGCCGGCGCCCTCGCAGTCGCTGGCAGTGATGATCGGCGCATTGAAGTAGTAGAAATCGCGTTCCTGGAAAAACCTGTGGGTGGCATAGGCCAGGGTGTTGCGCACCCTGGTCACCGCTCCGAAGGTGTTGGTACGGGGGCGTAAATGGGCGACCTCCCGCAAGCGCTCGAAGGAAATGCGGCTTTTGCCCAGCGGGTACTCCAGGGGGTCGCAGAACCCCAGTACGGTTATGCTGTCGGCCTGCAGTTCCACCGGCTGCCCTGAGGCAGGTGAGGCTACCAGCTTGCCCAGGACCTTGATAGAGGCACCAGGATGCAGGCGCAGAATCTCGGTTTGGTAATTGGGCAGGGCGGCCCCGGCTAATATCTGCAGATTGCCCAGGCAGGAGCCGTCATTGAGCTCCAAAAACGAAAAACCGCCTTTGGAATCACGGCGGGTACGGACCCAGCCAGCGACCGTGTGCTGGCTGCCGAAATCCCGACAGGATAAGATTTTGCGAATCAGTGTGCGTTGCATTGGCTGGACTTCCTGTTTCAGTTGTCGAGTGCATCCCCGCCGCTGCGTTGTTCAGCCGCGCTGACCTGGCGCAAGGTCGGGGAACAGATGAATACCCCTGCTGCAATCACTCCCCAGAGCAGCAGTATGAATGAATAGACCACCGGGATGCTCCCGGCTACTTCGGCCGGGTCAGCCGCAAAAGCCTGAAAGAACGCCGCCGAGACGGCATCGCGGGTGCCGATGCCGCCTGGAGTCAGGGGAATGATCCCGGTCGAGACCGCGACCTGGGTGGAAAGCAGGTACTCCCGGGCCGTCATCGCGTGCTCGCCCAGGGCTTTGCCGATGGTGTAAAAACAAGCCCCGTTGCAAACGTGAATCAGTACCGAGATCAATGCATGCGCACCAAGTACCGTCTGGCGCTTCTTGTACATATCCAGGCCCAAACGGAGACGGGACAAAATGCCGGACAGAAAATGCGGCAGGCGGCGCATGATGGCCGAGCTGCCGGACTGCAGCAGCGGCAGTGCCAGCAGGTGCTCCTGGCAGCGATAGAGTGCATAGGCCAGAAGACAGGCGATGCAGCCGGCATTCACAACGATGATGGCCAGGCCCAGAGTCGGATGGCTGGTGAAGAGTTCGCGCAAGCGGTCGAGGTTGCTGACCGTGGCGAGCAGTGCGGCGAAGAAGATCGCGGCCAGGCCGATGATCCGGTCCAGCAGTACTGTCAAAGCAATGCCGGTCTTGCGGCCCGGGAAGCAGCGTCCGGCATAAGCGATCTTCAGCACATCGCCGCTGACCGAGCCGGGGATGAACATGCTGAAGAAGTTGCCGATCATGGTCAGCCTGAAGGCCAGGAGCAGAGGCAGGTGCATCCCCTGCACGTCCATCAGCAGCTGCCAGCGCCAGACCGCCAGCAGCTGTATGGTGCCGTAAATCAGCGCCGCCAGGCCCAGTAAATGCCAGTCTGCCTGCCGGACATCTGACAGGATATCGGCATCGCTGCTGCGCAGGGTGACTCTGATCAGCCAGATGGCCAGCACGATTACGGCTAGACGCCAAGCATAGCGGAAAATTGCGGCCGGAAGCCTGGACGGTGAGGTGGGCATGATGTGCAATCAGGTTCAGGCCGGGGCGGGCGACAGCAGCCGTCCCGGCGGGCCATCAATCCTGGTATCCCTGGGGGTGAAGCTGGCGCCAGCGCCAGGCGCTGGCAATGATGGTGCTCAAATCGTCATATTGCGGCTGCCAGCCGAGAACACGGCGCGCGGTGCTGGCATCGGCAATCAGCCGGGGGGGGTCTCCGGGGCGCCGGGGCGCAGTCTGTACCGGGACTTCACGCCCCGTCACTGCCCGCACCGTATCGATGACCTGCTTCACGCTGTAGCCGGTGCCGGAGCCCAGATTCAGGCTGCCGCAAAAATCGCTCTCCAGGGCCAGCAGATGCGCCTGGGCCAGGTCCAGCACATGGACATAGTCGCGGATGCAGGTCCCGTCGGGTGTATCATAGTCGTCGCCGTAGATGCTGATTTTCTCCCGCCGGCCTTCGGCGGCCTGCAGCACCAGCGGAATCAGATGCGTCTCAGGATGATGGTCCTCGCCATATTTTTCCGAGGCCCCGGCGGCATTGAAATAGCGCAGCGCGGTGTACTGCAGGCCGCAGAGCTGGTGCTGCCAGCCCAGGACCTTCTCGAACATCAGTTTGGCCTCGCCATACGGATTGATAGGCGTGGTCTCGGCCGCCTCGGTGATGGGAATGACTCTCGGCATGCCGTATACCGCCGCAGTGCTGGAAAAAACCAGCTTGCGCACACCGGCCGTGACCGCAGCCTGACAGAGGTTGATCGCATTGGCGACATTGTTGCGGAAATATTTCAGCGGATCGAGCATTGATTCGCCGACCTCGATAAAAGCCGCGAAGTGAATCAGGCCATCCGCCCGGCTGCATTTGACGGCATCCGTGAGGGATGCTAAATCCGCCAAATCCCCCCGGATGAATTCCGCGCGCGGATCGACTGCCTGGCGGT
>JAAYYJ010000266.1 GCA_012515455.1 Oligosphaeraceae bacterium | reverse complement strand
CCCCTTAAATATTTTCCCGCCGTGAAAAGAGCAGCCAGAGAAAAAAGGGTCCCCCCAGCAGAGCCGTAATGATGCCTGTTGGGATTTCCACCGGAGCAATCAGACAACGCCCGATGGTATCACAGATCACCAGAAAACCGCCTCCGAACAGGATACTGGCCGGAGCCAGGCGGCGATGGTTGTCTCCCACGAACATTCTGCAAATATGCGGGCAAACCATGCCGACGAATCCGATCGGGCCGCAAAAGGCGACCACACTGCCCACCATCAGGGATACCGCAAAAAAGAAGACCTTGCGAATCCGTATGACATTGACTCCCCGGCTGAGTGCAAATTCATCGCCAAGAGCCAGCAAATTCAGGGCATCTGCCTGCCATAAAATCAGCAGCATTCCAACCCCGCAAAAAAAAGTCAGCTGCTTGACTTCCTGATATCCGACCGTTTCCACCCCGCCCATCAACCAGCGCATCTGCTGCTGCAACTCGGTAAAATCACTGAGATACTGAAACAAAAGGATCAGGCTGGAAAAAAAGAAGCTGACCGCTACACCAGCCAGCAGCAGTACTGACGGAGTGACACTGCCGCGCAAGCTGGTCAACCCATAGACCAGAATAATGGTTGCCACGGCTCCCAGAAAAGCCGCAGTACTGGAAGCGTTGAAGCCCGGTAAAGCTAGCATTCCCCCCAGATAGATGTGAATGGTCACTCCCAGGGAAGCGCCGCTGGAGACCCCAAGAGTGTACGGCGTCGCCAAGGCATTTCTGAACATCCCCTGAAAACACATTCCACACAAGGCCAGCGAAGCACCGGACACATAAGCCAGAAGAACCCGAGGAACCCGCATCTTCCAGAAGATCGTATGACCAATGCTGCTGTCGGGACTCAGAATCTCAGGCAGTGAGATAGACTGCCCCATCCAAGGTGCCACTGCCAAAACCAGCAGGGATACCGCCACGAGCAGGATCCAGAACCAGGTTAAATTGGATATTTTTCTGTCCGGCATGCTTAACAACCGTCAGACTTCATCGCCAAGATGTGCATTCTTTTGCAGATAACGTGCATAGTCCGCTACGGCCTCCTCCAAAGACATCGGCTGACCAGTATACCCGGACGAATAAAGCTTGTCCATTTCCAGGCAGGTGAAATACTGATACCTGAGACGCAATTCCTCCGGCATGTCAATAAACTCAACATCCAAAGGTTTTTCGAGCGCTGTAAACATTGCCCGGGTCAGATCCAGCCAGGAACGCACTTTCCCGAAACCAATATTGAACAGTCCGCAGCTGGCATGACCGCCCAGCATAAAGAAAACCGTCATGTCTGCGGCATCTTTAACGTACAGAAAGTCGCGCACCTGTTCCCCATCACGGTATTCCGGACGATAAGACTTGAACAACTTCACCCGCCCGCTGGCCTGAATCTGTTCAAAAGAACGCAGTACCATGCTGCGCATATGCGCCTTGTGGTATTCATTTGGACCAAAGACATTCGAGTACTTCAGGCCGGCAAAGGAGGCGCCGCTGCCAGACGGCTTCAGCAACAGCCCCTGATGCAGAAGATACTGATCAAAAAGCTGTTTCGAATAGCCGTATTTGTTCAGCGGACGCAGTTGCCCGATCTGCGCTTCGTCATCACGGAAGCCGCATTCCCCGTCGCCATAGGTCGCCGCACTGGAAGCGTAGATCATCCGGCTGCCATATTGCAATGCATAATCGCAAAGCCGTTTTCCATAGGAAAAATTATTGTCGACAAGGTAACTGGCATCCCCCTCCGTCGTGTCCGAACAGGCTCCCAGATGAAAAATCACCTTAAAAGCACGGTTGAAATGATTCGTGTTCAGCAGCTCCCGGAACGAATCCTTTTCATAATAATCCAAAAAACGCAATGCACGAAGATTCTGCCATTTTTCACCGTTGCCCAGATGATCAACAACAACGATCTGATCATAGCCGAGTTGATTCAAACGCCAGATCACCGCACTGCCGATCAACCCGGCACCGCCAGTCACCAGTATCAATGGATCATTCGCGCTTGCAGACACGGATTTTTCCGAAATCATATTTAATCCTCTTCGTAGCTCCAGCAATTTAAATTTGTTTGTACCACGGTCAGCAGCACAAACAACAGGCAACAGTTGTTTTATTGGGCGCTTG
>JAAYYJ010000265.1 GCA_012515455.1 Oligosphaeraceae bacterium | reverse complement strand
CCCGCCGTCACCGATATCCGCATCTGCAACGAGTCGCCCGCCGGGACCAGTGTCCTGATCAGCAGCAGCAAAAAGGACGGCCTGGCGTCTGCGGTCAAGGCCTTCCTGGACAGCCAGAAATGGGATTTCAATGAACTGCATACCGAGACAGGCCGCCTGGACGAGGTCTTCCACCGCATCACCAGCCTCGACAGCGCCCGGGAGGTGAAATAATGAAAAACGTCTGGATTATTGCCAAACGCGAACTGGCCGGCTATTTTGTCTCGCCAGTTGCTTATGTCTTTATCGTTATCTTTCTGGTGCTGATGGGATTCTTCACCTTTATGATGGGGAATTTCTTTGCCCGCAATGACGCCAGCCTGCTCAGCTTCTTCGTCTGGCATCCCTGGCTGTATATGCTCCTGGTCCCCGCCGTCGGCATGCGCCTCTGGTCCGAGGAACACCGCATGGGCACGCTGGAACTGCTGTTCACCATGCCGGTGACGCCGGCCCAGGCCATCATCGGCAAATTCCTGGCCGGGTGGATGTTCCTGTTCGTGGCAATCCTGCTCACCCTGCCCATGGTGTTCACCGTGCAATACCTGGGTGACCCCGACAGCGGCCCCATCCTGACCGGATATATCGGCAGCATCCTGATGGCCGGGGCGTATCTGGCCATCAGCGGCCTGACCTCGGCTTTCACCCGCAACCAGGTCATCAGCTTCATCACCGCAGTGGTCGTCTGCCTGCTGCTGGTCCTGGCCGGATATCCGCCCGTGACCAATATCCTGCTTAAATGGGGCGCACCCAATGCAATGGTCGATTTCGCGGCCAGCCTCAGCGTGGTTTTCCATTTCGAGAGCATGCAGCGCGGGGTGCTGGACATCAGAGACTTTATTTATTTCCTCTCCCTGATCGTCTTTGCCATCTTCACCACCGCAGTAGTACTGAAAAGCAAACGCGCGTAATAATTGGGAGCATTGATGCCATGAGTCTGAAAAAGAAAAAAATAGCCGCGACCCTGACTTCTCTGGCCGGGGTGCTTGTCTTCGCACTCATCGTAGTGCTGATCAACCGCATCTTCAACCCGGTCAATATCCGCCTGGACTGCACCAACGGGAAAGTCTACACCCTGTCCCAGGGAACCCGGCAGGTCCTGCAGAAGCTCGATAAAAATATCAGCATCCGCTTCTACTATTCCAAAGATGCCGCCGAGATGCCCGTGTTCCTCAAAACCTACGCCAGCCGGGTCGAGGACATGCTGGCCGAATACAAGCGCCTGGGGGGAAAATACCTCGAGGTGAAGAAGCTCAATCCCAAGCCAGACTCCGACGAGGAAGACTCCGCCAACCTCGACGGCATCACCGGCAAATCCACCGACTCCCTGGGCATGGGCGACCGTATCTACCTGGGCCTGGCCATCAGCTGCGCCGGGAAGACCGCCACCCTGCCTTTCCTCAGCCCGGAGCAGGAGACCTTGCTCGAATATGAACTGACCCGGGCCATCACCGAAGTCCAGATCAGCAAAAAAACCCGCCTGGGCGTGCTCAGCGCCCTGCAGGTCCTGGGCGGTATCGACAACCCCCAGGCCATGATGATGGGTCAGGGCGGCATGAAACCGGCCTGGCAGATCGTCTCTGAATTGAAACGCACCTTCGAAGTCGTCGAAATCCCCCTCGACACCGATAGCATCGATGAAGATATCGACGCGCTGCTGCTGATCCACCCCAAGGAAATTTCCCAGAACGCATTGTTCGCCATCGATCAGTTCATCCTGCGCGGCGGCAGAATGCTGGCTTTCCTCGACCCGCTCTGCATGGTAGATATGCAGAGCCAGCAGCAGCAACAGTATATGCCACCCACGCCCTCCAACCTGGAACCCCTGCTCAAAGCCTGGGGCATCGCTTATGACAGCGGCAAAGTGGTGGTCGACCGCAAACTGGCCACCCGCATCCGCACCGGACAGGGCGCGGATGTCCTGCCCACCGTCATCACCCTGGGGCAGAGCGAAATCAGCGACGACGACCCCGCGACCGCCACCTTGAACAACATGCTCGTCTTCTGCAGCGGCGCCTTCAGCGGCGATGTGGTCGAGGGGCTGGCTAAGACCGTCCTGCTGACTAGTTCCGACGACGTGCAAATGATGGAAAGCTTCATGACCCAGCGCAGCGGTGCGGATATCCTCAAATCATTCCGCTCGGAAGAAAAAAGCAAAGACCTGGCCATCAAGCTGACCGGTAATTTCAAAACCGCTTTCCCGGACGGGAAACCCGGCGCCGACCAGGCCGCCGGCGATAAAGCCCAAGAGACCAAGGATTCTGACAGCGCCGCCCCGCAGTTCCTGCAGGCCTCCACCGCTCCCGGTGCGGTGGTGCTGGTCGCCGATGCGGACATGCTCTACGACGCATTTTGTGTGAACACCAGCAATTTCCTGGGCCAGAAAATCGTCCAGCCCATCAACGACAACCTGAATTTCGCCTTGAACCTGCTGGAGAATGTCCTGGGCGACAGCGCTCTGTTCAGCATCCGTTCCCGGGCAACCACCAGCCGCCCGTTCACCCGGGTGCGGGATATGGAAGCCGAGGCGGAAAAACGCTTCCAGGACAAGATTGCAAAGCTTGAGGGCGATCTGATGAAAGTCCAGCAGGATATCAATGAACTGCAGCGCAAACGCCAGAAAGGCGAACGCGAAATTCTCTCGTCGGAACAGCGCCAGCTGCTGCAGCAGTTCCGCAAGAAGGAAGCTGAAGCCAAGAAGGAGCTCAAGGAAGTTCGCAAACAGCTGCGCCAGGATATCGACAACCTGGAGAACCGGATTATGGCAATCAACATCGCCCTGATGCCACTGCTGGTTATCATCGGCGGCATCACAATGGCAGTCTACAAGCACGGGAGGAATGTGCGGCAATGAAAAAGAAACAACTCTTCATACTTCTGGCAGTCGGCCTGGCTCTGATCCTGCTCTACCTCTGGCAGCAATGCTCCAACCGGGAAAACTGGTCCGGCGCCAGCCTGAACGCGGCCGGCAGCAGCACCATCCTGCCCGAGTCATTCAACAGTGAAAATGTCAGCACCGTAGTCTTGACCAAGGACGGACAGACCGCCACCCTGCAGAAAGGCGACCACAACTGGACCATGGCCGAACGCTACGGCTACCCGGTCAACTTCGCCAGTCTCAAAACCCTGTTCGTCGATCTCTTTGAAACCAAGGTCGCACAAACCTTGACCCTGGACCAGAACCAGACCGCTGAACTGCAGCTCACCCCGGATACCGGCGCAGTCAGCATGACCATGCTAGACAAGGAGGGGAAGCAACTCATTAAACTGCTCTTCGGCAAAAAACATGAGCGCGAAACGGAAATGCCCCCCTCGCCCTACGGCGGCGGCGGCAACACCCCCCTCGGACGCTTCCTCCAGATCAACGACCGCGATTTCATTCTGGCCGCCAATACCTTCAGCCGGGTCGACGACACGGTCGTACAGTGGCTGGACGAGGAGTTCTTCAAGATCAGCGACCTCAAAACCGCAAGCCTGAAAGAAAACGACACCGTCCTCTGGGAAACCGCCCGCAGCGACAAGAATGCCGACCTGACCCTGCTGGGCGATATGCCGCCGGAACAGGAGCTGGACAGCACTAAACTCGCCAGCCTCAAAAATGCCTTCTCCTGGGTCCGCTTCAAAGATGTCGCCGATCCGGCCTTGCCCCCGGAAAAAGTCGGCTTGGACAAAGCCAGGACCCTGCTGGTCACCGACTTCAATGACTTCATCTACACCTTGACCATCCCCCAGCCGGTGGAAGGGAAGCAATACTTGAAAATCCAGGTCGCCTGGCAAGGTCCGCTGGAACGCACCCCCGCAGCCGAGGAAAAGCCTGAAGACAAAGAGAAGGCCGATGCTGCTTTCGCGCAGTCCGTGAAAGAAAAACAGGACCAGGCCAAAGAACTCAACGCCCGGCTCTCGCCCTGGATCTACGAGGTCGAAGCACGGGTAGTCGAAAATGTCAATAAAGAGCGCAAGTACTTCCTGAAGGACAAGCCGAAACCGGCCGAAGAAACCAAAGAAACTAAAGAAACCAAGCCGGCCCAGAACTGACCACCCCCCGGCGGGAGCAGCCGGTGCCACGGCGCCGGAGCTCCCTCCCCCGCCATCCACCCCGCCCTGCAACCAGAGACACGGTATGTTTGCCGATATCTACCGCCATAAACGGATCATCGTCACCGGCCATACCGGTTTCAAAGGCTCCTGGCTGACTCTCTGGCTGCAGCAGCTCGGCGCGGAGGTCTGCGGCATCGGCCTGCCCATGCCGCAGGAACACAGCCATTTCCAGCTCCTGAACCTGCCCGTGCGGACAGAATACCGCGACCTGCGCCACGAGGCCGGCCTGGAAGAGCTCTTCCAGGAATTTCAGCCCCAGGCGGTCTTCCACCTGGCCGCCCAGGCCCTGGTCCGTCCCTCGTACCTCAAGCCGCTCGACACCTACGCCGTGAATGTCCTGGGCACGGCCAGAATCCTCGAAGCCTGCCGCAACACCCCCTCGGTGCGGGCCATTGTCGCCGTCAGTTCAGACAAATGCTACGAGAACCGCGAGGTCCTGCAGCCCTACTGCGAAGGCGACCCCATGGGCGGCTACGACCCCTACAGCGCGTCCAAAGGCTGCATGGAGCTGCTGCTGAACTCCTACCGCCGGTGTTTCTTCACTCCGGACCAGCACGCGCTGCTGGCCAGCGCCCGGGCCGGCAATGTCATCGGCGGCGGTGACTGGGCGGAGGACCGCCTGGTGCCCGACCTGATGCAGGCCGCCGCCCGGGGACAGACCGCTGTGCTGCGCAACCCGGATGCTGTCCGCCCGTGGCAGCATGTCCTGGAACCCTTGAGCGGGTACTTGCTGCTGGGGCAATGCCTGCTCCAGAACCGGCCTGAGGCTGCTCAGGCCTGGAATTTCGGCCCTGCCCTGCAGGACAATATCAGCGTTGCTGACCTGGCCGCCAGGCTGGCCGCCGCTTGGCCTGGCCTGACCTACCGCAGCGAACCGAACCCCGGCGCCCCCCATGAAGCCTCGCTGTTGCGCCTGGATTGCCGCAAAGCCGCGGCACAGCTGCAGTGGCAGAGCGTCTGGACCGCCGCACAGGCAATTCGCAAAACGGCCGAATGGTACCGGGATTTCTTTTCCCACCGGCAAATCAACAGCCTGAGCGATCTGCATGAGTACTGTGACGACGCCGCCAGGAGAAATCTACCATGGGCAAAATAACCCCTGCAGACCTCAAACGCGCCATCCTCGACCAGGTCGAGCAATATTACCAGCTGACTTTCGCGGAAGAACCGGTCTTTCTGCCCGGCAAAAGCAGTCTCGGCTACGCCGGCAGAGTCTTCGATGCCCAGGAAATGCGCAACCTGACCGACGCAGCGCTGGAATTCTGGCTGACCGCCGGACGCTATACCCGGCAGTTCGAGCAGCAGCTCGCTGAATTCCTGGAACTGCCCTTCGCCTTGCTGGTAAACTCCGGCTCCTCCGCCAATCTGCTGGCCTTTATGACCCTGACCTCACCCCTGCTGGGGCAACGGCAGATCAAACGCGGCGACGAGGTCATCACCGTCGCCGCCGCCTTCCCGACTACGGTCGCGCCGATAATTCAGTACGGCGCAGTACCGGTCTTCGTCGATGTCGAGCTGGAGACCGCCAATATCGACCCGGAACGCCTGGAAGCGGCCTGGTCCCCACGCTGCAAGGCGGTGATGCTGGCTCATACTTTGGGCAGTCCCTTTGACCTGCACGCGGTCAAGGACTTCTGCGACCGCCATCAGCTCTGGCTGATCGAGGACAACTGCGACGCCCTGGGATCACGCTTCGCCGGGAAGTACACCGGCACCTGGGGCGATCTGGGCACCTCCAGCTTTTATCCCCCCCACCACCTGACCATGGGCGAGGGCGGCGCGGTCTACGGCCGCGACCCGCTGCTGCAAAAAATCGCCCTGTCGCTGCGCGATTGGGGCCGCGACTGCTCCTGCCCCTCCGGAGTGGACAACTCCTGCGGCCAGCGCTTCACCGGGCAATACGGCACCCTCCCGTATGGCTATGACCACAAATATGTGTACAGCCATTTCGGCTATAATCTGAAAGCCACCGACCTGCAGGCCGCCATCGGCTGCGCCCAGCTGCAAAAATTGCCTGACTTCGGACAGCGCCGCCGGGAGAATCACGCCTTTCTGAAAAGCCTCCTGTCCGGTTTGCCCGGCCTGCACCTCCAGGGCGCTCACCCGGACAGTGATCCCTCCTGGTTCGGCTGCCTGCTGTCGGTGGACCCGGCCGCGGGCCTGAGCCGCACTGCCCTGACCGCCCGGCTGGAGCAGCTCCGGATTCAAACCCGCAACCTCTTCGCCGGCAATCTCCTCCGCCACCCCTGTTGCGCCAGCCTGCAGGAGGGCCGGGATTACCGGCAATGCGGCCGTTTGGGCAACACCGACTTCCTGATGCAGAACGCCTTCTGGATTGGCACCTACCCCGGCATGAGCAGAGAAAAACTCCAGTTCATGGCCGACAGTATCAAATCCGCTCTGCTTGGCCGGCAATAACGGCCCGCTCCTGCCACCCTGAATCCCCAGGAGTAATATGGAACTGCTCTTTCTCGGTACCGGAGCCGCTGACTGGCTCCCTCCCGGCCCCACCGTCGGCAACCACCGCCGCCATTGCTCGCTGCTGCTCAATCAGCAAATACTGCTGGACTGCAACGCCATGACCTTGGATGCCCTGCAGGAATTCGCGGTCGACTGCAGCCGCATCAGCCACATCGTCATCGGCCATTCCCATAGTGATCATTTCGATTTCGACAGCATCTGTACCTTGGCCAGCCAGCCGCGCAGCACTGCCTTGACTCTGCATCTGGAAGCCGGCAGCGCACAAAAATTCCCCATCCCGGACGGATTATCCGGGAACTTGCAGCTGCAACCCTTTACTACAGGTGAGGAATTCACTGTCGGCGCCTGGCAGTTTCAGCCGGATGCTGCCAATCATCCCATGGCAGACCCACAGGAGCAGGCAGTGCATTTTCTGCTCCAGGACCCGGATGGCAAGACCCTGCTTTATCTCCTTGATGGCGGCTGGCCACCGGAAAAAACTTGCCTGCGCTGGCAGCATACTTACCTGAATGTCATCATCTGGGAGCTCACTGTAGGGATTGAGACCGCTTTCCATATCTTCTCACACTGCAATGCCCAAATGCTGGCAATCCTGGAAACTGCTTTCCGTCAGCGGGGCATGATTGATGCCAATACGCTGCAGCTCTGCTCCCATCTGGCTCGGAGATTCTGCCCCCCGCAACCGGAATTGCAACGACAATTGCAGCCCTATCCGTTCCGGCCAGCTTATGATGGCATGAAGATCAGCTGCTGAAAGCATCCCCCGGATAACCGGAACATAAAAAAAGCTCCGGGGGATTGCCTCCACCCGGAGCTCAGCAAAATATACCTGCAAACCGTACGGACTATTTGTCTTTTTCTTTCGCCGCATCGACCGCTTTCGCCGCGCCAGCTGCTGCCGCATCGGACGCTTTGGCCGCAGTATCCTGCGTCGCATCGACTGCTTTCGCTGCACCATCCGATGTCGCATCGACCGCCTGCGCCGCAGCGTCCTGTACGGTTGTCACATCATTATCAGCTTCATTTGGAACGGTTACTGCGGCAGGAGGCTCTTCCGCCGCCGGAGCAAGGGTCTCAGCAACACTGCGGCTGCCCCGAACCCGACCGGTTACAGTCGCCAGCAATAATGTCGAACCCATAAAAATCACGGCCAGCCACACTGTGACTTTAAGCAGCACACTGGAAGCTGCAGTGCCGAACATGGCCTCGGTCACACCACCGCTGATCGCACCCAGACCGCCACCGCTCTTGGTGCTCTGCAGCAAAATGACCACAATCATCAAAAGCCCCGACAGAATCGCCAAAATGAACAAAAGTACAGTTAAAAATGTCATATTCCTTAGACTCCAAAATGATATGTCGGCAAAAAAGCTAAAATAATAATATAAGACAACTTGACATTATGACAAGCCAATCACAGAAAAAAGTTCGAGTTTGATTTCTTCTGACTCTTGCGTTAACTTAATCATTGACAGTCTTGTTGGTGAGTGGAATTATGCTGTTGTGGAAATAACATAATATACTACTACCAGCAGGTTGCAATGATTTAGACCTCTTTTCCAGGAGACTGCTTCACGGATTCAGGTATTGTATCAGGAGGAAGAAGGGTTATGAAACTATACGTCACTGTTGATTTTCATGATGAACTCTGTTCTGCGGCATGGACCCCGCAAATGCTTT
>JAAYYJ010000264.1 GCA_012515455.1 Oligosphaeraceae bacterium | reverse complement strand
CGGCTTTGCCAAACACCAGGAAACAGTCTTCTACCTCAAATTCAACGGCCCGAGAATCCTGCTGCCCTGGAATTACAACACCTGCCTGGTGTATCCCGAGCCCGACGGCGGACTGCGACCCACTCTGCGCCTGCTGAATTACCGCGACGGTCGAGACGATTACCTCTTTATGCATACCCTGGAAAAGGCCCTCGAACGGGCCCGGGTACGCGGTCTGCAAGACCGCCCCGCCGTACGGGAAGCTGCGGCCTTCCTGGCTGAAATGGAACAGCGCATCCACCTCGACCCGCGGATGTATCACGCCCGGAAAGCTGACGCCATCGAGGGCACGGCCGAAATCAACAGCAGCGAATGGAATGCAGTTTCCTTCGAACGCTACCGCTGGCTGACCGCCACTCTGACTCTGGCCGTGGAGGAAAGCAAATGAAATTCCTGCTGCTTATGATGCTGACCACTGCCGCCTTGGCCGCACCCGCGATTCCCATCCTGCCCTGTGAACCTGACATCGACGGTCGCCCCGGAGACCCGGCCTGGGAAGCGGCAGTCTGCCAGACCGATTTCAGAAGCACCCAGGAATACTCCTCGCCCTATCAGGCCAAAGTGTGGTACGGACGCAACCAGACCCATTTCTTCGCCGCTTTCCGGTGTGAACACGGCGATGTCGCCAATATCGTGCAGAAATGCCGGGAAAAAGACAGCGCGGTCTATTTCGATGACTGCGTGGAGGTGTTCTTCGATGCCACCGGACAACGCCAGGACTACTACCAGATTCTGGCCAATGTCCAGGGAGCTATCTACGACCAGTATGTCGACCGGCATGGCCGCAACATCATCTCCTGGGACTCCGACGCCAGGGCCGCCGGCAGCATCCTGGAGGGAGAATTTTACCTCGAACTGAGCATCCCCCTGGCAAGCCTGAATTTTGCCGGCAACCGCAGCGGCGAAATCGGCCTGGCCCTGTGCCGGACCTTGAATTATTACAAGGACTGGAAGTACGTCTACGGGAAATACCACCAGATTGACACCTGGACCCGTTTCGCCCTGCCCGTACAGCTGCCGCTCAGCCTGGAGGACTTCCAGGGCTCCCGCTTCGGCGGACAGCACAACTGGCGCTTCACGGTCAAGAACACCCTCCCGCAGCCATTGACGCTCACCGGCAGCTTCCAGGCCAGCGGCGAACAAGAACTGCCGCTGCAACTGAGCCTCCCGGCGGGACAAAGCCAGGAACTGACTTTTGCCGTCCAGCAGCCACCCGGTATCAGGACCGAAATCCGACTGCTGCTGCAGAACCGCGCAGAGCAACGCGAAGTGTTGCGCTTCTACCGCGCCTTCATCCCGGAAAAACTCCTCGATGCCATACCGCTCTCCACCGTGCTCTATCGCGGCGAGGATTTTCAGGCCGAGGTATACATCAATGAAGCGCCAGATGCGCCGTTGCAAACCCAAGTCCTCACCCCGGACCGCAGGGTCATCCGGGAGCAGAAGTTCCAGCCGGACCAGCGCCGCAGCCACATCAGCCTGCCTCTCGGCGCAGACCTGAGACAAGCCATTATCATTCTGCAATACAAGGGAAGCAGCCAGGATGTCAAAATCACCACTGTTGACTCTCCTTGGCGCTGACCTCAGCACTGCGCTGTTCCTGCTGCCGCTGCTTGGCATGTCCGGGCTGCTCCAGGGCGCCGGATGCCGACTGG
>JAAYYJ010000030.1 GCA_012515455.1 Oligosphaeraceae bacterium | reverse complement strand
ATCGTGCTGCTTTGGTTGGGTGCGAAAGTGGATATCGTGATCTGGAACAGCCTGCTGATCAAAATCGGGCTATGTGTGGTGGTCATCATCCCGTATCTGCTTAAATGCCTGCGGATATCACTGGCTGGTTTCCTGCTGCAGGTTCTGGTGCAGCCAATGCTCGCAGGACTGCCGGTGCTGCTCTATATCCTGCTGCTGCAGCGCTATACCGCCTGGACCGGATGGACAATGCTGCTGGTCGGCGGTGGCGGTTCGCTAATCATTTACCTGGCCGGCATGGTCTGTTTACTGCCCAAAGCCGTAGTGCTTAAATACCGCCGGAAGATTGCCAAACTGTTGCATCCGGCTTGACAGGCACCAGGCACGGATATTCCTGTCCTGGCAGGATGAGTTATAGGGCGTATGCGCTGTTTCAGCGTGCCGGTTTATCGGATAGGCGCGGAGGTGGTGGGCGTATAGCTGTCCCAGTAGGTGGGGTTCCAGAATACGGAAGTCCAGGCTGAGGTATGATAGCCGGGATTGCCCGAGACAGCAACCGGAATTGCCCGCAGACTGCTGACATGTCCATCAATGAAGACCGTATTCTGCTTGCCGTTATGCCAATAAAAGAAAGTCTGACCGGCTAGATCACCGTTAAAGGTGGCGGAGTAATGTCCCTCGGTGCCCAGGCAGGTGCGGTCGGGGGTCTGCCAGGTGGAGAGATAGCGGAAGCGCCCGATGCTGGTGGTGTCAGTATTGGCACTGCCGTTTACCAGCCGGCCGTTGATGGCCATGCTGCCGAGGGTGTATCCGGCGTGTACTGAGGGGCAGCGGACGCGGGAGTTCCCGCGTCCGATCTGGGTATTCTCTGGTATGGAGGTAGTGTTGACAAGTAGTTCATTGATGTATGAGGCCAGCTGCTGATAGGGTGCATAGCGCGACATGAATTCCCGTACCGTGGTGCTGCCGTTTTTGGTCTTGGCGGGAGGCAGAATTTCAGCGTTGTCATCAAGATATAAGGCCACTCCCTGGCCCAGGCTGCGGAAGTTACCGGTGCATTTGATGTGCTGGGCGGCCTGCCGGGCCTTGCTCAGGGCCGGCAACAGCATGCTGGCCAGCACTGCAATGATGGCAATGACCACCAGAAGCTCAATCAGGGTAAAAAGACGCTTGTTCATTAAGGCCTCCGATTCGGCTTTGCTTAAGATGTCGCTTTTCTGCGTAACTCAGAGTTTACTCATCGCGCTGTCGATCCTCTGCAGGGCTTCCTCAAGGTCTGCTGATTTGTGCGCGTAGCAGACATAACCGCCGTTGTAGAGGGTGACTCCGGCATCGCAGACCGCACGGAAAAACTGTTCCCGGAAATTTGCGGGGCAGTCAGGGTCGAAAGTCAGTACCGAGAATGGCGCATAATTTTCCACCCTGAGCGGCAGGTCGTATTTTCGGCAGAGCAGATTGAATGCGCTCCACAATGTCCGGCTGGCCTGCCAGAAGTGTTCAATGACCGGTTCAGTACGGTAAATTTCGATGCAGGCCTTGGCGGCGGCCAGGCTGAGTGCGTCACCACCATACGTAGTTGAGACGGTCGCGGATTCCAGTACATCCATCAGCTCTGCTTTGCCGCAGTAAACCGACAAGGGCATACCGTTGGCCATACCTTTGGCAAATACTGCCAGATCGGGGGTGACCTGGAAATACTCCTGCACCCCGCCGATGGCCAGACGGAAGCCGGTCACGATTTCGTCGAAGATCAGCACTGCGCCGTACTGGTCGGCAAATTTGCGCAGCCAGAGATAGAAAGTCCGCCCGTCTTCCAGATTACGGTAGTCGGCGGCGACCACTATGGCGGCCAAGTCGGAGCCGAATTGCTGCCCTACGGCTTCCAGGTCTTCCCGCTGGTTCCAGCGGCAGCCGTGATGCAGCTGTGACAATGCGGCCGGGATGCCGGGCAGGCTCTGGGTGGCGTGCTGGCTGGGCAAGACCATGCCGGTCGAAGACAGGGAATTCAACCAGCCGTTGTAACCGATTTGCAGCACGTGGTTGCGGCCAGTGGCGGCACGGGCTATCTTGATGGTGGCCGCGATGGCCTCGCCGCCGGTTTTCAGAAAACGCGCTTTTTCGGCGCAGGGGATGATCTCCACCAGCATTTGCGCCACCTCGCCTTCCAGCGGGTGGGGGTAGCCGAAGACGATGCCCTTCTCCAGCTGTTTGTGGACGGCCTGGTTGATGACCGGATGGCAGTAGCCGAGAGAGACTGGTCCCAGGGCGCAGCGGTAATCGATGAACTCCCGTCCGTTGGCATCCCAGACCCGGCAGCCGTCTCCCCTGACAATCACTGGCGGTTCTTCCGGCAGATATTGGGCGCGTTTGCTGCAGGTGCTGCTGCCGAAGGGGATGTAGCGGTTCTGCAATTCCCAGTAGTATTGATTGTCTAGATCGGTCATGTCCTGTTCTCCGGGAGGGGTGGCTGGGACACTAGGCTGGCCGTGGTGGCCCAGCATCAGGACAGGCTGGTGCTATATCCGTTAGCCTGTGCTGCAGCGAAGATGCTGATGGTAAGGTGATGTCGATCAAAGGGTTGCTCATAATTCAACCGCAGTGAAGGGCAAAACGGCACGGTGCTTTGAGCACTGCAGAAATATATTCTGCCGGGCAGACTTTGCAACTGGCCGAACCGCCCGCCTGGAGAACATAAGCCAGGAGACGGGATTATTTTTCCAGCAGGATGGTGACCGGACCGTCGTTGACCAGGCTGACCGCCATCTCGGCCCCAAACTGCCCGGTGGCTACCCGCACCCCGGCGGCGCGGAGTTCCTGCACAAAAAGCTCGTACAAGGGCGCGGAGATTTCCGGGGCTGCGGCGTCGCAGAAGCTTGGTCGCCGTCCTTTGCGGGCATCGGCATAGAGGGTGAACTGGCTGATGACCAGGATTTCTCCGCCAGTATCCAGCAGCGAGCGGTTCATCTTGCCGTCAGTATCGGCGAAGATGCGCAACTGCAGGCACTTCTCCACCAGGTAATGCACTTCCGCACTGCTGTCGCCAGTCTTGATGCCCAGCAGCAGCAGCAAGCCATTCCGGCAGCGCCCGATCTCCTGGCCTGCCACCGAGACCGAGGCCTCAGACACCCGTTGCAGAAGTACTCTCATGGTGGACAATGTCCCTCAATTTTTGCCGGACCGCATCAATCGGCAGTCCGATGACGTTGTTGCGGTCACCGGCGACGGTGGCAATAATCATCTCACCGTGTTCCTGCAGGGCATACGCGCCGGCCTTGTCCAGGGTATTGACCAGCGCAACATAGCGCTCGATGTCCGCGTGGTTCAGGTCCTTGAAGGTTACCTGGCTGCAGCAGGCCCAGGAGCAGGAAAAGGCAGCCTTGCGGCAGAGACAGACCCCGGTATGGACCTCGTGGGTCCGGCCGGAGAGTTGGCGCAGCAGTGCTTTGGCAGCGCTCAGGTCAGCCGGCTTTCCCACTGCCCGGCCATCCAGGGACACCAGCGTGTCGGCGCCCAGGACAATCTGGCCGGGGAACAGCTCGGATACGGCTGCGGCCTTGGCCTCCGCCAAGCGGATTACAGTCTGCGCGGGAGATTCGCCGTCCAGGCAGTGCTCCGGGAGGTCAGCTGGATGGACCGAGAATTCGATGCCGGCCTGGCGCAGCAGCTCCTGCCGGCGCGGCGACGAGGAGGCCAACACGATGGCCGGGAAAAACTCGCCTGGCATATCAGACCTTCCGGCGGTTCTTGCTGCGTTGGATGCGGCGGTTCACATCGCTGGCCTCGGCCTGACGCTTGAAATGCGCCCCCGCGGCGGCCTTGCGGGCGGGTTTGGAGTCCTCCAGGCGCTCACGGTTGCGCAGGTCCAAAGAAATTGGCAGCCCGGCCTGAGGGAAGAATGCCTCCCGGATCTGATTTTCCAGGAATTTCAGGTAATTGTTGGGGCAGAGCTTCTTGTTGTTGACAAAAAGCACGAATTTCGGCGGCGGGGTGAAGACCATGGTGCCATAAAAAATCTTAAAGCGCTTATTGTCTTTCGAGATCGGCGGGTTGCGCAGCAGCGTATCCTGCAGGAACTGGTTGAAGACCGAGGTCGGCACCATCACTTTCAGCTGTTCGCGGACATGCAGGAGCTGAGCTAAGATACCTTTGAAATTATAGCCGTTGAGAGCCGAGATGATTTGCACCGGCGCGTGCTCGAGGAACGGCATTTCCGAGCGGATCAGCTCGATCATCTCCTGAGGTTTTTTGCCGTCCTTGTAGAGCAGGTCCCATTTGTTGGCCAGCATAATACAGGGTTTATTGGCATCGACGATCAAGCGTCCCAGGCGGCGTTCCTGGGTGGTGCAGGGGTCAGTGGCATCGATCAGGAACAACACGATATCGCTGCGGCGGATGGCCTGCTCCGTGCGGTTGGCGCTGAAGAATTCGACCACGGTGTCGATCTGTTTTTTGCGGCGCAGTCCGGCGGTGTCGATCAAGGTCAGGGGCAACACCTGGCCGTCCTGCTGCAGGTCGACAGTGATATCGACGGCATCTCTGGTGGTGCCGGCGATGTCAGTGACCATCATCCGGTTCTCCCCGAACAGGCGGTTCACCAGCGAGGACTTCCCGACATTCGGGCGGCCGACCACCGCAACCTGGAGGCGCTTTTCGTTCTCGGTCTCGCTGTCCACCCGCGGGATATGCTTGACCACCACGTCCATCAGCTGTGAGACTCCGAACGAGTGCGTGCAGCTGGTCGGCTCGATGTCAGGTACTCCCAGGGCGGCAAAGTCCGCCACTGCGCTTTGTGCGGCGGGCTGGTTATCGGCCTTGTTGGCGGCCAGAACCACCGGTTTGCCGGTCTTGCGCAGGAAATCACCGACCTCCTCGTCCTGGGGGGTAATGCCTTCCTGGCAGTTCACCACCCAGATAATGGCGGCGGCTTCCTCCACGATTGCGGACACCTGCTCCCGGATCATCCCGTCGAACAGGTCGACATTCTTTTCCCGGTTCAGGGTGCCCAGACCACCGGTGTCGATAAGCATGAAGTGATAGCCGAAATGCTCGGACGGAGCGGCCACCCGGTCGCGAGTGACGCCGCTCTGCTCATGGACAATGGAAATGCGACGGCGGAGGATTGCATTGAACAATGCCGATTTACCGACGTTGGGACGGCCGACAATGGCGATGATGGGTAATTTTTCCGGCATGTGATGTTTTCCTGTTGGGGAGGCTGGGGGGCGTGGTGGTAGGGTAAGGGCAGCGGCAGTTCAGGATGCGGACTGCTGCAGCAGGACGTGCTGCAGGCGGCGGATGGTCTTATCCCGTCCCAGCAGCTCCAGGGTTTCGTAGATTCCGGCGCCGATGGCAATGCCAGTGACGGCGGCCCGCAGGGGTTGGTTGAGTTTCCCCTGGCTGAGGCCGACCGCTTCGGTGCTGACATGGATGGCGTTCTCAATAGCCGCGGCGGTGAACTGGGGCAGAGCGGCAAAGACCTCCGGGAGGCGGGCCAGGGCGGCGAGTATCTGCGGGTCCCGCAACTGCTTGGCGCAGAGTTTTTCATCGTAGGACGGCAGGTCCACAAAAAAGTATTCCCATTGCTCGACATCGACAAAACGCTTGACCCGGCTCTGCATTAACGCCCCGACCTGGCGGAACTGCTCTTCCGGCAGGTCCTTCCCCCAGGATGTTGCGGACAGGAAAGGCCGGCAGGCGGACAGAAAATCCTGCAGCGGCATTTCGGCGATGTAGGCGCCATTGAGGTTGCTCATCTTCTGGATGTCCATCTGGGCGGATGCGCGCAGGCAGCGTTCCAGGCTGAAAGCCGCGACCAGTTCCGCACGGCTCATTTTTTCCCGGTCATCGCCGGGCGACCATCCCAGCAGGCTGAGATAATTGAACAGCGTCTCGGGCAGGAACCCTTTGGCCCGGAAATCTCCCACGAAGGCATCGCCGTCGCGCTTGCTGTAGGGTTTGCCGGCGGCGTTCACAATCATGGGCAGGTGGGCATATTGCGGTACTGCGGCCTGGAGGCAGCCGAACAGGAAGATATGCCGGAAGGTGTTTTCCACATGGTCGTCACCGCGGATGATGTGGGTGATTTTCTGGGTGATGTCATCAACTACGTTGGCCAGGTGGAAGACCGGCGAGGAATCACTGCGCACGATGACCAGGTCCTTCATGCTGTCCAGCGGTTTGCTCATCAGACCCTTCACCAGGTCCTGGTAGGTAATCGCCCGGCGGGTGAAACGCAACTCCCGGGCGGCAGGGAGGGTGAAGGACGCGCCGTGCTGGAGAATCTCCCCGATATGCTCGGCGAGAGTGAAGATGCAACAGCCGCTTACATCCAGGACCTGCAAATCCTTGAAACCGGCCAGGCAGCCGCCGCCTGGCGCGGCCTTGCCTTTGGAAGACAGGGCTGCGAACTCCAGCCCCTTGCCGCTGATGCACAGGGGAGTGTCCGGATGAATGGGCAGAGTGGCAGGACCGCTGCACACGACCCCGGGAAAATCCTCCGCCTGCCAGGGAATGCGGAACAGTATGGCTTCGCCCTCACCACCCTTGCTGTCCCGGTAGGCATGGCCGTCCCGGAGAAGCTTCTCCGCGGCGGCGTGATGCTGGGACAGCTGCGAGGTCTGGTACAGAGGAGCTGCATCAAAATCGATCTTCAGCCATTCGAGGACCTCGAGCAGGGTGGTGATGGCCTGGGGAGTTGAGCGTTCCAGGTCGGTGTCTTCAATCCGCAACAGGAATTGGCCACCCTGATGGCGGGCAAAAAGCCAGTTGAAAATCGCGGCCCGGATATTGCCGATATGGACTTGTCCAGTCGGGGAGGGCGCGAAACGCACACGAACTGCCATGGTCTTGTCTCCTGCGCCGGACAATGCGCCGGCTTACTAAATGAGAAGGAATTGCGTGTCGCACGGACGGGTGCTGGCAATTCAAGGTGTTTTTTTGCGGCTCTCGATTTCCCAGAGATGCTTGAGCAGCAGCACCAATGCCGGCACGTAGACATCACCGTGGCCGTATCCCGGCAGGACATAGCAGCGGGTGTCCGGGTGTCCGGCCAGACGGGTTAGCGAGCTGGCCAGAAGGCGGTTCTCTTCTGCCCGGGCCGGCCAGTCGAGGTCGCTGTCGCCGACATACAAACGTATCGGCGCGGCGTCCGGGCTGAGGTGGAACAGCGGCGCGAATTCGTCAATCAGCAGCGGGTGGTACGCTCCACCGCCGGGAGTATTGCGCCGTTCATTGATAATTTGGAAGTGGGTGGCCATTTGTCCGCTGACCGGCATAATCCCAGCCAGATTGCGGGCATCCAGGTCATGTCGGGCCAGCCAGCGGCGATCGAGTCCAAGCATGGCCGCGAGGTATCCTCCGGCTGAGCCCCCGGACAAGTAAATGGAATTGGCATCTCCACCGTATTGAGCGATATTCTGGAAGACCCAGGCCACTGCTGCGGCTGCGTCTTCGAGGTAATCGGGGCAGCGGGCGGGACCGCTGGCCAGGCGGTAGTTCGGCATCACTACTGCGAGGCCGCGCTCGCGCAGGATGCTGATATGGGCATTGAAGCCTTTTGCGCCGCCGACCATCCCGCCGCCGTGGAACCAGATCAGGGTGGGGAATTTTTTCTCGCTGTTGACGGGATAGTAGATATCCAGCTTGCAGCGCTCCGCGCGGTAGGACAAATCGCCACTGCCAGGGAAGCCCTGCGGGTAGTAACTGAGGTCATTCTGCTGCTGATAGGTAATGATATTTTCGGCCATGATAGGTTGTCCCTGGAATTGTGGTAATTTGTTTAATATAATGCTTGATTCGAGTAAAAAACAGCGGCACCGGGAAAAACTGCCTGCGAGTGTCATTTGTTATACTTGTCCTGGTTTGCGCAACAGATGCATTTCTCCGCACTGCCGGCGGCGATTCTGTCCCGGAGCAAGTTATTAGGGCCCAAGCTTGCATAAATCAAAAATTGTGGTTATAGTATCTGGCGACATGCATTTACCAACTTCCGTCTCATGTCAATCCTTCAGGAGGTGCACTTATGGGAATGCGACACAGACGCGGTTTTACTCTGATTGAGCTGCTGGTGGTAATTGCCATTATCGCGGTGCTTGCCTCGATGCTGCTGCCAGCTTTGAGCAAGGCCAGGAGTAAAGCCCAGCAAATCACCTGCGGCAACAATTTTGCCACCATGGGCAAGGTTTTAGCCCTGTACTTGGGCGACTGGGATGACCGCTGTCCGGCGATCACCGCCGGGGTCAGCCACCGTTATTATTTTATGCGGACTCAGACTCCGCTGGAGGGTTATTTGAGCTGGCGGGACGAATTGACCATCACGACCTACAATGAGGTCATCGGAGGGATTT
>JAAYYJ010000263.1 GCA_012515455.1 Oligosphaeraceae bacterium | reverse complement strand
TTGAACACATCCGGGTGCGCCTTCTCAATTTCATCGAACAGCAACACACAGTACGGACGACGGCGCACGGCTTCCGTCAGCTGCCCGCCTTCCTCATAACCGACATAGCCGGGCGGCGAGCCCACCAGGCGGGAGACCGCGAATTTCTCCATGTATTCCGACATATCGATGCGGATCATCGCCCGCTCGTCATCGAACATCGCCGCTGCCAGGGTCTTGGCCAGCTCAGTCTTCCCGACGCCGGTCGGCCCCAGGAAGATGAAGCTGCCGATCGGCCGGCGCGGGTCCTTCAGGCCGGCCCGGGCCCGGATAATCGCCTCAGAGACCGCCTCGACCGCCTCCTCCTGGCCAATGACCCGCTGATGCAGCTGTTCGGGGATGTGCAGGAGCTTCTCGCGCTCGCCCTGAATGAGCTTGCTGACCGGGATATGAGTCCAGCGGCTGATGATCTCGGCGATATCTTCTTCGTCGACCTCTTCTTTCAACAGACGTTCGCCCTCACATGACTGTACCAGGGCCTCGGCCTCCTTGATGCGCAGTTCCAAGCCGGGAATGGTACCGTTGCGCAATTCCGCGGCCCGGTTCAAGTCATAGTCCCGCTCTGCTTTGACTAGCTGGCTTTTGGCCAGTTCCAATGCTTCCTTAAGTTCACGAATCCGGGCAATGCCCGATTTCTCATTTTCCCAGCGCTGCTGCAAATTTTCGGCACTCTGCCGCACCTCCGCGAGTTCCTCTTCCAGATGACCGGCCCGCTCGCGCGAAGCATCGTCCTTCTCCTTGCGCAGCCCGGTCAGCTCAATTTCCAACTGCATCTTGCGCCGGATGACCTCGTCGAGCTCCACCGGACGGCTGTCGATCTCAGTACGCAGCTTGGCGGCGGCTTCATCCACCAGATCGATGGCTTTGTCAGGCAAAAAACGGTCGGAGATATAACGGTCGGAGAGCATCGCGGCGCTGACCAGAGCGGCATCCCGGATGCTCACCCCGTGATGGATTTCGTAGCGTTCACGCAGGCCGCGCAAAATCGAAATGGTATCCTCAACACTCGGCTGAGGGACCAGAACGGTCTGGAAACGGCGCTCCAGGGCGGCGTCTTTTTCGATATGCTTGCGGTATTCATCCAGGGTGGTGGCCCCAATGCAGTGCAGTTCGCCGCGAGCCAGCATGGGCTTGAGCAGGTTCCCGGCGTCCATGGCACCCTCGGCGGCCCCTGCCCCGACCACGGTATGCAACTCGTCAATGAACAGTATGATCTGGCCCTCGGCCGAAGTCACTTCCTTCAGGACTGCTTTCAGGCGCTCTTCAAACTCACCGCGGTATTTGGCCCCGGCGATCAGTGCTCCCATATCCAAGGCAATCAAGCGGCGGTTCTTCAGGCCCTCAGGCACATCACCCTGCACAATCCGCAAGGCCAGCCCCTCGACAATGGCCGTCTTGCCGACGCCGGGCTCGCCAATCAGCACCGGGTTATTCTTGGTCCGGCGGGAGAGGATCTGGATCAGGCGACGGATTTCCTCGTCCCGGCCGATGACCGGATCGAGTTTATTCTGGGCCGCCAGGGCAGTCAGGTCCTTGCCGTATTTTTCCAGGGATTGGAAATTATCCTCGGCAGTGGCGCTGGTGACCCGCTGATTGCCCCGGACTTCCTTCATCGCATTGAGCAGCTTCTCGTAAGTCAAGCCCTGAGACTGCAGAATTTTCGCGGCGCTGCCGCCTTTGGCCAGAATTCCGGCCAGCAGATGCTCGATGCTGATGAACTCATCCCGCATCTGCACGCTCAAATCAGTGGCGTACTGCAGTATCTGGTTCCCCTCACTGCCGAGGTAGACCTGGGTGTCGCCGCCAGTCACCCGGGGAATCAAGCCCAGAGCGCGGTCAATCTCACGGTTTAACTGGGGCAGGGACAGACCGGCTTTGCTCAAAATCGCCGTACCGATGCCGTCTTTCTGACGCAAAATACCAGCCAGCAGATGCAGACCCAGCAATTCCTGGTGATTCATCTTGCCGGCCAACTGCTGGGCCTCGGCAAAACATTCACGGCCCTTTTCCGTTATTTTGTCATAGTTCATAGAAATACCTCCTGTAAGCGTTAAATTCCGGCAAAACTTTCAACTGATAGTTGTTGCTTAGCAGAAAACATGCCAAATACAGGAGAAACTGGCAACCCAGCAATTTGTCCAGAACCACCCCCTGATCTGGGGGCAGCAACCGGGGTTGCGACACGTTGAGGCGGGCAGAAGTGCGACAAAAAGTCCCAGTCCGCAGTCAAAATCTGTCACCCCTGCCGTTACTGCCAGTCTGGTCCCCGTTTCCCGTAGTCCCAGGGCTTGCCTGGTTCGGGCGGTGCTGGTTCGGCGAGAATTTCCGGCGTCAGCCGGTTAGCCATTTGGCTCAGGGCACTGGCGATTTTCTCTCCGGCCCCGGGGTGCAGGTTGCTGTACGCAGTCAAGACCGTCTCGTATCCTCCGCCGCTCTGCTTATCGAAGGCCTCTGCATCGGGGACATATCCGACGGAGTCGTTAGCCAGTTCGACCAGCATCGTGACCGGGAAGCGGCTGTTTTTTCTGACTTTCAGCGCCAAAGAGGTGAAGAACTCGGCCGGGTTGGCCAGGAAAACGGCACTGCCCAATTGGATCGCGGTCAAGGGGACCTCGCGTTCCGGCTGCAGCCGGGCCAGTTCAGCGGCCAGCAGGCGTTCGCGTGCGAACATAGCGTCCGGGGCATTGGGATTATCGGGCGACTGTGCGATATCCTGCCAGGCTTTCTGGAGCGATTCCGGCGTGGGCACGCGTCGGGACAGCCTCAGGGTCTCCCGGCAGCCTGCGATTTTCTCCCATTTGCGGACTGGTGTGCGCACCAGTACCTTCGCCGCTTCCGCCCCGACCAGGAATCCCAGACGGCGGCTGATTTCCAGTCCGAAATAGTTCGCCGCGGCCTGGTTGTTGACCTGAGTCACATCGCCGCACGGGCCGTTGAGGATGACAGCTGCACTGGCAGTGCCAAACAGTTTCTGCAGGGTCTCTTCGGCATAATGATACCAGTCGCCGTGGGCGGAGCTGCCGCTGTAAGTGGTCCCATGGCAGGAATAATTCAACAGACAGCCGATCAGCGAACCGTCTTCCCGCCAGGCTCCGACCACCCCGACCTGGGGATCGACCGGCCCGGCCGCTTTGACGATCTCGGGATTCAGGATTCCGGGATGGGTGTAGGCTCGGCCGTCGCGGAGCATGAACCGGCGGTTGAAGATCATGCTGTCTTCCTGGCCGGTGCCGATATTCAGGCAGGCCTTTTCCAGCCTTCTATCCGCCATCACCAAGGCTGTGCCCAGCTGCCGGGCGACCCAGTCGGTGAACCACTGGTCCGGGACGGGCGAATCCTGCAGCAGCGCGGTCACCTTCGGATCGGCCTGGCGCAGCAGTGCCAGATCGAAAAAAGACGACACCGCGCCGCCGGAATGCGTATGTGAGGCTGAGATAATCTGATAATCCAGCTTCAGACCGCCTTGGGCGGCGGCGAAGTCCAGCGCCTGCGCAATCACGTCCTGCCCCAGGGTACAGCAATCCACCCCGGCAAAACCGACCTTGCAGCCGTCCTGCTCGAACACTGCCGCGCGCACTTTCAGGGGGCCGGCAATACCGCTGATATACATCCGGCGATAATTGCCCGCCCGCATGGTTCCCAAGGGGGGGGTGATGTCGGTGCTGAAAAATCCTGCCTGCATTGCTGCTCCTCAGAGGTTGTCACAGATAGACTCGGGAAATTGGGATGAAGCACACCGGGGTGAAGCTTGAGCCGCGTCCCAGCCGTAAGCTAATCACGAATTGGTAAAAAGCAACTCCCGGCAGGAAGCTGAACCGCGCCGCCCGCCACCAGGGGGAATAATTATCGCGCAACGCGGCTGACAAATACCGTTCCCAGAACTGGAAGGGGGTGAAAAATAACGGCATTTTCGGCAAAAGCGAGTATATTAATAGCTTTACCTGCCATAACGATATTAAGGAATCGGGATTATGCGAATTTTCGTTGCCGGTGGCGCCGGCTACATCGGCAGCTGCTGTACGGAATATCTTCTGGAGCACGGGCACCAGGTCACTGTCTATGATGCCTTGCTGAACGGAC
>JAAYYJ010000262.1 GCA_012515455.1 Oligosphaeraceae bacterium | reverse complement strand
GTCGACATCGGCATCGGTGGCAATGACGACTTTGCCGTAACGCAGGTTGTCCAGAGAATTCTCGATGCCCAGGGCTTGCATGATGCCGTATAGTTCTTCATTCTGATACACGGTCTCTTTGCGCCGGCCGTAGCAGTTCAGGGGCTTGCCGCGCAAGCTGAATACGGCCTGGGTCTCGGGATCGCGGGCGGTGACCACCGAGCCGGCGGCGGAATTGCCTTCGGTCAGAAACAGCATCGACTCTTCGCATTTGCGCTTCTCATCCTCCTTGCGCCGGGATTCCGCTTCATTGAGATGGTACTTGCAATCGCGAAGCTTGGCGATCTTCAGCATTGATTTCTGAGCAAGCTCCTTCGCACCCTTGCGGACGGCCTGAATCTGCTTGCGCACGCTGCGGTTCTTGTCAATCTTGTCAAAAATCTGACCCTTGGTCTCGGGATTTTTGTACAAATAGGCGATGATGGCCTGCTTGACTTCGGTGATAATTCCAGCCTTGATGTCGGTGTTGCCGAGCTTGTTCTTGGTCTGCGATTCAAATACCGGGTCCTGGACCTTGATGGCGATCGCACCGGTGATGCCTCCGCGGATATCGTCGTACTCCAGGTCCTTGTTGGACAACTCGCAGATAGCCTTGCCGATGGCCTCCTTGAAGGCCGCCAGGTGGGTGCCGCCGTCACTGGTGTACTGCGTATTCACAAACGAGTAATAATTCTCGTTGAAGTTGCCGGTGTGGCAGAAGGCGAATTCCATTCGCTCGGACTTGTAATGGATAATTTCATAAATCGGATCGGATTCAATCTTGGCTTCCAGCAAATCCAGCAGTCCGCGCCGGGAAAAGTACCGCTCGCCATTGCAGATGATGCTCAGGCCGCTGTTCAGCCAGGAGTAATGCTGCATGCGCCGCCGCAGGTACTTGGGATCATAGTGGAAGGGGGGGAAAACCTCGCTTGAGGGCAGAAAACAAATCTCCGTCCCATTGGGTTCCGCACTGGCGAATTTTTCCTCGCCCGCGAACACCCCTTCCTGGAACCGAACCCGGGCGGCCTGCCCGCCGCGCCAGGAAGTAGCGGTGAATTCCCGGGACAGGAAGTTCACCGCTTTCAGGCCGACTCCATTCAGGCCGATGGAACTGGAGAACGGACGCTTGATGCCGTCCTTGCCAGTGATGAATTTCCCGCCGGTGTTGATTTCCGAGACGCATTCGCGCAGTTTGTCCAGGGGGATTCCGCGGCCGTAATCGCGCACCGTGGCCAAGCCCTCGGGGGAGATGCTGATCTCGATGCGCCGGCCTTGCCCCATAACAAACTCATCGACACTGTTGTCGATGACTTCCTTCAAAAGCACGTAAATGCCGTCATCGTGATGCTCGCCGTTGCCGATGCGGCCAATATACATCCCCGGGCGGGTGCGGATATGCTCCCAGGGCTTCAGGGTCTTGATCGCCTGTGAACCGTATTCGTCATCACTGACGGTTTGAAAATTCAGTGCGTTTTCTGCTGCATCTGACACGAAATACACCTCGCTGCCTGGCGCCGGAGCATGATTGAAGCGGGAATAACCCGGGGGGCGACCAGCACTGCCGGATCATTCCCCGAATTTCTTTTTCTTGCGTCCGGGCCGGCGGGGGGCGTTATCAGATCCCTGGTCCAGGTAGTGATCATCTTCTTCATCAAAGTCGATTTCGTCGAAATCGTCATCGAAATCTTCGTCATCGAATTCATTCTCTTCGTTTTCCTCGGCATCGAACTCATAATCCTCGTCGTCATAATCGCTGAACAAGCTCGAAGACTGGACCATTTGTCCGCATTCGGGGCAGAGACCGTCCTCTTTCTCCACATCACTGAGCAGGACTTTGCAGTCGCAATTTGGGCATTTAATCGTTTCTCTTGCCATGATAACAATCCTTAATTATCTGAATTATTCCCGAGGCGCCAAGGCAAACATCTAACGTCGCCGGGACAAAAATTATTGCAGCGCGGCGGCGGAAATCAGTTTTTTTCTCCGGGGACGGTTTTGAGGAATTCGGCGTTGCTGCTGGTTCGTTTCAGTTTATTGACCAGCATCTCCATGCCTTCCACGACCTGCGTGCTGCTGAGGGCCCGGCGCAGATTCCAAATGCGCTCCAGCTCTTCGGCCGGAATCAGCAGTTCCTCCTTGCGGGTGCCGCTCTTGTCGATGTTGATGGCCGGATACAGGCGTTTGTCGGCCAGCAAGCGGTCAAGATGCAGTTCCATATTGCCGGTGCCCTTGAATTCCTCGAAGATCACCTCGTCCATGCGGCTGCCGGTATCAATGAGCGCGGTGGCCAGGATGGTCAGGCTGCCGCCATTCTCAATATTGCGCGCGGCTCCGAAGAAGCGCTTGGGTTTGTGCAGGGCATTGGCATCGACGCCGCCGGAAAGGATGCGTCCGGAATGTGGTTCGATGGTATTGTATGCCCGGGCCAGGCGGGTGATGCTGTCCAGCAG